>PETS01000139.1 GCA_002781265.1 Candidatus Falkowbacteria bacterium CG02_land_8_20_14_3_00_36_14
GCCTGTGTCATATAGCCGGCAATATCAATTGGAGCATGGAGAATGTGTCTAGGGAAATGGGTACCTTCCAATCTGACATAAGTATTTCCGTTTTTATGCTCTTTTACTATTATTGTCTCATTATTTCTTTTAAAAACCTTAATTACCTCGGCCTTAAAATCTTTTCTGCTTTTAATATCAGTTTCTAGAATAAATTTTTTAAGATCTTGGACAATCTTTTCACTTTTATAATTTAAAGACAAATCTTCTAAAATATTCTCGCGGTCTTTATGTGTTTTGGCAGTCCGATAATTTCCCCAAATTGTATCAATCGGCAAAAAATAAGATATTTGCCATTCAGCGTAATCATTTTCAGAAAAACTATTTTGTTTTACGAAAATTGGCTCGCCGAAATTATCTTTTCTTCTTTTAACTCTAATTTTACTAGTCGCACCAGTTATGGGGATAGAACAAATTATTGTATTGTTTTTTACAAATAATGTAGACATATTAAGATAAGAAATAATTTATATCTTTTTTTAATATTTTTGCCAACTCTTTTAATTCAGCGGCATCAACTCTTCTTTCGCCTCTTTCTATTTTTGAAATATAAGATTGGGGCTTTTTTAATTTTGAGGATACATCCTCTTGTTTCAAGCCAGCATTAAGCCGGGCCGTTTTAAGTCGTTCAATGATATTTTTATATTCTTTTGAGTAAATTGATTTTGACATATCTGCTTATATTGTATATCCTATTGTGGTATAACCCAAAATAGGTTATGATAATAAAGGGGGTAAATTTGTTGTGCGCGCACGGGAGGGCAGGGTAAACACAACATCTTTTTTCTTGGCGGCGCATTTTGCTTTGCGAAATACGAAATTCGGCGGCGGCGGAAAAATCGGAATCCGCCAAAGGCAGACAGGCTCCAAGCGAGGGCGGGCAAAAATTTTTACCCCGTAGGGTCGCAAAGCGACTCCTTCGGGGTCTTCCCCCCAACCCCCTTCCTTTTTGCCCGCCCGAGCGTTCGGTTTTCTGCTCCGCCTTTGGCGGAGCAATCAGTCGGAGTTTTGCTCGAAAAAGGTTCGAGCTTCGTTCAGTAATTGCGACCAATTTAGACATTTTGAAAATTCAGAGGCGA
>PETS01000116.1 GCA_002781265.1 Candidatus Falkowbacteria bacterium CG02_land_8_20_14_3_00_36_14
TAAGCAATTATTTCCTAAATGAATTAATTGCTCTAAGCAATTATTTCCTAAATGAATTAATTGCTCATATTAACATACTTTAGGGTGGTGCAGTAGGGTTTGAATCTTGTATCTTGTACAAACCCTTGACATAAAAAAAAATTAAGGTTAAAATACTATTGTATTTAGCAATTAATAGCGTGGAGTGCTAAAATAATTATTAATTTAAGTTGCTTTAATTATTAAAATTAAAGAATTTTAAATTTAAAGCTATCAAACATATGAATTTAAAACCATTGTACGACCATGTAATTATCAAGCCGATAGCAGAAGACGAAGTGACAAAATCAGGCATTGTCCTACCAGATACGGTTGACAAAGAGAAACCGGAAAAAGGCGAAGTGATAGCTATCGGACCCGGCAAGATTACCGAGAAAGGCGAAAGGGCGATAATGAGCGTCAAAGTGGGCGATAAGGTGATGTTTAAAAAATATTCTCCGGACGAGGTTAAGGTTGACGGCGAAGAATATTTGGTAATTAGCGAGGCGGATATTATAGCGGTAATAGAATAAAATTTTAATTTAATAATAAATAATTAAGTCATTACGAGCGAAGCAATCTCAGTTAATGTGCTAAACGAGATTGCCGTTTCGTTTCCGCCAGCTGGCGGATCCTCCTCGCAATGACAATGTAAAATATGAGCAAACAAATTATTTATAACGAAGAGGCGAGAAACGCCTTAAAACAAGGAGTAGATAAATTGGCGAACGCGGTCAAAGTTACTTTAGGCCCGAAAGGGAGAAATGTGGTTCTTGATAAAAGTTTTGGTGCGCCGGTTATTACCAAAGACGGCGTAACAGTTGCCAAGGAAATTGAGCTGGAAGATAAATTTGAAAATATCGGCGCCGAAATAGTCAAAGAAGTGGCCTCAAAAACCAATGATGTGGCCGGCGACGGCACTACTACGGCTACCATTTTAGCCCAAGCCATGATTGCCGAGGGCTTAAAGCTTGTTTCTTCCGGAGTGGAGCCGATGGAAATAAAGCAAGGTATTGAAAAAAAAGTTTCCCAAATTGTCGCGCAGTTGAAAAAAATGAGCAAGCATATTTCCACCAAGGAGGAAATCGCCCAAGTCGCTTCCATCAGTGCCAATGATAAAGCCATTGGCGATATTATCGCGGAAGCGATGGAATCTGTTGGCAAAGATGGAGTTATTACCGTGGAAGAAGGCCAGTCGTTCGGAGTGGAAAAAGAAGTGGTGGAAGGCATGCAGTTTGACAAAGGTTATGTTTCTCCTTATATGATTACTAATCCTGATTCGATGAAAGCCGAGTTTGAAGATCCGTATATTTTAATTACTGATAAAAAAATCGCGTCCGTACAGGAAATTTTGCCTTTGCTGGAAAAAATAGCGCAATCCGGTAAGAAAGATCTAGTAATTATCGCCGATGAAATTGAAGGCGAGGCCTTAGCTACGTTTGTCGTAAATAAATTAAGAGGCACTTTTAACGTCCTCGGCATCAAAGCCCCCGGTTTTGGCGACAGGCGTAAAGCGATGCTGGAAGACATAGCCATCCTCACACAAGGAAAAGTCATTTCCGAAGAAGTGGGCTTAAAGTTGGAGAACGCTGTTATCAATGATTTAGGCCAAGCGCGCAAAGTTGTTTCGGCTAAAGAAGAAACTACCATAGTGGAAGGGAAGGGTAAGGAAAAAGACATCAAATCAAGAATTGAGCAGATTAAGAAAGAGATAGAAATGTCTGATTCCGATTTTGACAAGGAAAAACTGCAGGAAAGGTTAGCCAAGCTTTCCGGCGGAGTAGCCATAATTAAAGTGGGCGCGGCCACGGAAACGGAAATGAAAGAAAGAAAGGACAGAATTGAAGATGCTTTAAACGCCACTCGCGCCGCCGTGGAGGAAGGGGTTGTGCCCGGCGGCGGACTGGCTTTGGCCATAGCGGGAGACGCTTTCGCTGAATTGACGGATAAAAAAGAAGATACAGCTGGAGAGAAAATTATTGACACGGCGATTTTAGAGCCGATAAAGCAAATTGCCGCTAATGCCGGCAAAGACGGGTCGTTGATTCTTTATAATATAATGGGAGCCCATAAGAAAGGCGAGACCAATATCGGCTATAACGCGCTGACGGATAAATTTGAAAATTTAATAGAAGCCGGCGTAGTTGACCCGACTAAGGTTGTCCGCTCCGCTTTGGAAAACGCCGCTTCGGCCGCGGTGATGTTTCTAACCATAGAAGCGGTAATCACCGATAAGCCGGAAGAAAAAGATTCTCATGATCATGGCGCCGGCATGGGTGGCATGGGTGGCGGCATGGGGATGATGTAGAATTAAATTAATCGCATAAAAAATATATAATACGTAAATTCAAATTTTGATTTTAGATAAAATAAGATAGCCTAATTTTATTTGACACGTTAATGGCCAGATCTTTTATAAACATCTTATAGGAGGAATGAACATGACCCTCGGCAAAATTAGTTTATTACTACAAGTATTAGGAATTATAAGTTTATTGATATTGATTGTTTACGGAATATTAACAATATCAAGTTCTGTAATATATGGATTAATTTGTTTTGATTCAGGAATAATGATAGGTCTGGGGTTTGGCTTGGTAGTTAAAAAAGATTTTTCAGCTCAAGTTCAAGAAAAGGGGTAGAAAAAAAGCCGCTAAAAGTATTAATTTAGCGGTTTTTTTATTATATTACTATTGTATTTTCGCATTTTATGATAAAATATAGGTATAATAATTAAGGTAAAAAAATATGCTAATTTTATTTAAAAAAATTGAAAAAAAGATTAATGGAATTATTTGGACATTTGTCAGCACTGGTGTAATTCTTTTAATATTAGCAGTATTAGTTGTCTGGACTGATTTTATGATTCGTTTGGTTTTTGGCATGATTATTTTAGTAATCGCTTATGGATTTTTTTATGGAGCGTATAAAATTTATGAAATTAAAAAAGAGTTAAAAAATTATTTTAAGTTATAATTAAATTATTTATGCTTAATCCAACCATAAACCGCAAAGAAGAGAGCTATTTAACTCTCAATGAAGGAATAAAAAAATTATTTCAAGTAATTTATAAAGAGCAGAATAAAGATAAAATTAAAGATGAAACTCCAAAAATCAAAGTGTCATCTCTTATTTCCAAGATGGCTTTTTACTATGAAAAAATAAGAAATTCAGTTGAATACAAGGAGGAGCATTTGCAGTTAAAAAATGCCGTTTTAAGGATATTAAAGAGGCAAATTTTAATTCAGGGCTCTATTGTCAAAATAGAACCATATGGAATATCAACCCATCTGCTCACGGAATTGATCAGAGCCGGTTATCTGCCCAACAATGAAATTCCGGAGAAAAAAATAGATGACACCGCTAAGATTATTGCCCGATACATCAGTTTAAGGGGCTATAGCTTGGCTAATATTAATAATGGAGATTTAAATAAAAACGATTTGGCAAATTGGATTTTAGCGATGGCGGCCTGCGAGATTGAAGAGAAATTAGACCGTCGGAAAGTAGACCAGGCGGTTATCAGTAATATGTATAATGTTTTATCTCCTAATATTAAATTGTCTGATGATACGGAATACAAGAAAGACAAGGAAATCCAAGTTTATATCAGCATTCACCGCAATTATTTAAAATTTGACGATGATATGATTGATTTTGTGTTTTTTAATTATTTTAATGCCGGTTGGGAAGAGGCGGGCGAAGAAGAAATCGCCAAGATAGGATCTAAGATTGAGCGATTGCGGAATGAAATAAACTGGCAGGCAAACCATCCACTGGCCAAGCAGCTTGATTTAATCACCAATCGCTATACGGTATTTTTTAAAGTTTTAACAGAAACAATTGAGGAGGATCCGGCTGGAATTTATGAATCTTTCCGCACCGACCCCAAGTCATTCCCCAGAAACATAAAAAAAACCTGTAATTATAAATATAAGCTGGCTAAGACAAAATTATGGCGGGCCGCCATCAGAAGCATTATTTATATTCTTTTAACAAAATCAATTTTAGTGTTAATTTTAGAAATGCCGGTGACAAAATGGTTCGGGGAAGAATTTAATTTATTTTCTTTAATTATTAATATTGCTTTTCCGGCCCTGCTCTTGTTCTTGATAGTATTATTTACCAAATTACCGAATGATGAAAATAATCGCCAAATAATTATTGGCATTGATGAAATAATATTTGAAGAGAAAAAAAGAAGAGATCATTTTAATTTAAAAAAGCTCGTGAGCCGAGGGAAGGCATTGGGCGCTATTTTCGGCATTATTTATACCATAACTTTTTTCTTAACTTTCGGCGCGGTTATTTGGGTGTTGGATAAAATTAAATTTAACTGGATAAGTATTGTAATATTTTTATTTTTTTTGGCCTTAGTGAGCTTTTTTGCCATCAGAATAAGAAAAAATATCCGGGAGCTTATCGTGGTGGAGCAGAAAGAAAATATTTTAAGTTTTTTTTCCGATTTCTTTTATGTGCCGATTGTTTCCGCCGGCAAATGGATTTCAGAAAAATTTGACAAGGTTAATGTATTTGTTTTTATCTTGGATTTTATCATTGAGGCCCCATTTAAAATATTCGTGGAAATCGCCGAAGAATGGACGAAATACGTGAAAGAAAGAAAAGACGAAATTGTGTAAAAAAATAAAATTAAAAATGAAGATTAAAAAATAAAAATTAAGATTTATTTAAAAATTATAAAATTAAAAATTTGAATTTTAATGTATGGTTGAAAAAAGCAAAACTATACTTTATATAGTAGCCACTCCCATCGGCAATCTTGAAGACATAAGCCTGCGGGCGATCCGCATTTTGGGGGAGGTAGATTTTGTTTTATGCGAAGACACCAGGGTGGCGAAAAAGTTATTGGCGCATTATAATATATCCACCCCTGCCATTTCCTACCACCAGCATTCTGATATAAAAAAATTAGATTATATTTTGGACTTACTGTCCCAGGGGAAAGATATCGCCTTAGTATCAGACGCCGGCACGCCCGGCATATCCGATCCGGGAGGCAAATTGGTCCAGGCCGTGATTGCCAGATTCGGGAGTGAGGTTAATATAGAATCAATTCCCGGCCCGTCGGCAGTTACCGCCGCGCTGTCAATTTCCGGCATCCAGACCGATAAATTCATATTTATGGGTTTTCCGCCGCACAAAAAAGGCCGGCAGACGTTTATCCATAAAATATTGGCCAGCGAATGGCCGGTAGTAGTTTATGAGTCAAAGTATAGAATTTTAAGGTTTTTGGAAGAATTACGTTTTGCTGTCAGTGAACATAATAAGAAAATTGAATCAGAATTAGATAAGGAGAATTATGAATCAAGAATTAAAAATAAAGCAGATAAAAATAAAAAACTAAAAAATATCAATTTAAGCTCCGTTGTTGTCTGCCGGGAGCTTTCCAAGATGTATGAAACGGTTTACCGCGGGGACATTAAAATCATTATTGAAAAAATAAAAAGTCACTCCAACGAACAGAAAGGAGAATTTGTCGTGGTAATCGGAAAGTAAATCCGCCGTTATAGTTTAATGGATATTCGCCCGCCATAACCCGAGCTCCCATAGCTCAACGGATAGAGCACAAGCCTCCGGAGCTTGAGACAGAGGTTCAATTCCTCTTGGGAGCACCAGTAGTAACTTGTTCGGAATTAAGAATATGGAGCGATTTTGCGGAAGCCAAAATCGCGCTTTGATTTTCGCCAAAACCCTTTCCGCC
>PETS01000136.1 GCA_002781265.1 Candidatus Falkowbacteria bacterium CG02_land_8_20_14_3_00_36_14
ATGGTAAAATGTGCATAACTCTGCGGCCTTTCGGCCGCTTTTTAAGTCGCCTGACGGCGACTTAATTGGCGACAGTCCCTTTATATCCGATCATTAAAAATATATAATTATTTTATATTGCATATAAGGAGATAACTTATGATACTGGAACAGACGGGAATAATTGAAAAAGTAGCGCCATTAATGGCCAAGAAATACGGTATTAGGGCCGAAAGAGCACGAGAAATTATTGAAAATGGAAATAATACTATAAAAAAATTAATTGAGAAATATGATGATCCAAAAATAAGGCATATGGTAAACCAGCAGTGGAAAATAAATAAAGCTGGATTTCGTTTGCTCGGATTGGGTAATCTGAAAAAAATTTCTTCTCCGTCAAAATTGCCCGAACCGTCATATTTGCAGATCATCTGCATAGTGTGGTTGGATGAAGAAATAAGAAATGAACAGCACAAACAGCATATAAATATAAAAAAACACAAAGAATAAAAGAAGAAACAATTAATATGGCTTGATATTATTACAAACTGGATAAAAAATATTTCGGTTAAATTTAAAAAATATATATTAGGAAAAGGAGGCCTATGCAAATAATTAAAAATGCCGATTTAATAATTGTAATATCAGCATTCTTTCCTTGTTTTTTTATAAAGGCATTATTATTACCAATCTTTATTGCTATTATTTTTATTTTAATTCCGGTCTTGGCCACAATATGGCTGGCATTCGGTTTGCTGTTTGATATCAACCACAGATGCTTATCCTGCGGTTCATGTTTGACTTACAAATATAAAAAATGGTATATATATGCCAATAATCCGCACTATTTTTTTTGTTTGAATAGATTTTGCTTAAAATGCAAAAGAAGCCAATGGTTGAAATTGATAAAGAAAAAAGAAATTTCCTTAAAGCAAATTTCTAAATACACGTGAAATTCATTTCGCAATTATAAACCGCTTATTCCACCCGGCGGTTTTTTCTTAGTTGAAAACGAAACGACTCCAGATACTCTGTAGAAAATTTTTAATTTGTAAAAAATTTTTTGAAAATATTATTATTTGTTAATTGCAAATGGCTTTGTTGCACAAATATTATTTAAAGGCGCAAAGCGCCTGTGATCATTAAAGTTTACG
>PETS01000120.1:0-149 GCA_002781265.1 Candidatus Falkowbacteria bacterium CG02_land_8_20_14_3_00_36_14
TTACGGTCCCTATCAATATCCGGAAAAACTGATCCCATTATTTATAACTAACTTAATAGAAGGAAAAAAAGTTTCGGTTTACGGTAATGGTAAAAATATTCGCGACTGGATATATGTTGACGATCACAATGCCGGGGTTGACGCTATTA
>PETS01000120.1:177-5841 GCA_002781265.1 Candidatus Falkowbacteria bacterium CG02_land_8_20_14_3_00_36_14
TTGTTTGGGGGGCGGCAATGAATTGGTAAATATAGATATTACAAAAAAAATATTAAAATTAATGGATAAAGGAGAAGAAATGATAGAATATGTTGAAGACAGAAAAGGGCATGATTGGCGCTATGCTATAGATTATACGAAGGCAAGAAAGGAATTGGGCTGGGAACCAAAGGTTGATTTTACAGCCGGGCTGAAAAAGACAATTGATTGGTATAAAAATAATACAAATTGGTGGAGAAAATTAAAAGTTAAAAATAAAAAGTTATAAAGTTATTAAATATGAAAATATTAATATTAGGAGCCAAAGGCAATTTAGGTCAGCAATTGGTAAAAGTCTTTGCCAATGGAAATAATGTAATTAGCTGGGACAGGGATGAAATAGATATAACCGACAGGGAATTGGTAATTAAAAAAATAAACGATATCAAGCCGGAGGCGATAATTAATGCCGCCGCCTATAATGCCGTGGATAAATGTGAAGCTGATGAAGATGAATTTTCAAAGGCAAAAAAATTAAATGGCGAAGCGCTTGGATATTTAGCAGAGGCGGCTATAGAAAATAACTGCCTATTAATTCATTATTCCACGGATTATGTATTTAAGGGCGAGAAAAAGAAAGGATATAGAGAAGATGACGCGCCTTCCCCGATTAACAAATATGGAGAAACAAAACTTGCAGGCGAAAGAGCCATAATTGAATTAAGCCACAAGAGCTTGAAATGGTATATTATCAGAACTTCAAAATTATTCGGTTCCAAGGGTAAAAGCGAACTGGCTAAGCCGAGTTTCTTTGACATCATTCTGAAAAAAGTTTCAGAATTATCCGGTAAAGATTCTAACGAGGCAAGTATAAATGTAGTTAATGCGGAAGTAAGCTGTTTTACTTATACTCCGGATTTAGCGCGAGCCACAAAAAAATTAATTAATAGCGATAAAGGATATGGCATTTACCATATAACCAACAGCGGTTCATGCACATGGTACGAGGCCGCTAAAGTATTGTTTAAAATGGCAGATTTGCATATTAAAGTAAATCCAGTATCTGGTGATAAATTTTCCAGACCAGCCAAGAGGCCGAAATATTCAGTACTACTTAATACTAAGATAGAACCAATGCGCGATTGGCAGGATGCGTTAAAAGATTATTTATTATTTATGAATAATAAATTATGAATAACGAATAAATATAAAAATTCATTATTCATTATTCATAATTCAAAAATTATATGCGCGGAATAATTTTATCAGGCGGGTCAGCCACTCGGCTGCGCCCCTGCACCAAAGTAACCAGCAAGCAGTTATTGCCGGTTTATAACAAGCCGATGATTTATTATCCCTTAAATACTTTAATTAAGGCCGACATTAAGGAAATATTAATTATCGTGGCGTCGGAATGCGCCGGTGATTATTTGAATTTGCTGGGAAGCGGCCATGAGTTTGGAGTTAAGTTTACTTATGAAATTCAAGATAAGCCCAAGGGGTTGGCGGAAGCGTTTATTATCGGCGAAAATTTTATTGACGAGGAAAATGTTTGCATGATACTGGGGGATAATATTTTTGAAGATGATTTTTCCAAAGACATTAAGAGTTTTAAAAAGGGCGGAAAAGTATTCGCTAAAAAAGTCAAAGATCCGGAGCGTTTTGGCGTAGTAAAATTCAATGAAGACAAAAAAGCGGTTCAAATTGAAGAAAAACCGAAGAAATGGATTTCAGATTATGCCATCACCGGGCTTTATATTTATGACAATCGGGTAGTGGCCGCGGCCAAAAATGTAAAACCAAGCGTTCGGGGAGAGCTGGAAATTACCGATCTCCATAATTTTTATTTAAAGAAAGGAGAATTGGCAGTGGCGATGGTTAAAGGGGAATGGCTGGATGCCGGCACCTTTGACAGCTTGCTGGAAGCGCAGATACTGGCAAAGAATAAATTGCAGGATAAGTTGGTGATATAACCATGTCTAATATTATTCCATAATTTTCTTGTCATCTCGACCGAACCATGAGCTTGCCGAAGGGGGAGTGGAGACCTGCCTGCCGGTAGGCAGGGATTCCCTTATCCATCACACTAAACAATATTTATTAATTAAAAAATTTATCACTATTAAAAGGGATTCCTCGGCTATGCTAGGAATGACAAAAATATTTAAAATAACTAATAAATAATTATGGATGGCAAAGAAGTAAAATTAATAATCGGTTTTATTATATATGGCAAGGAAATTTATAAGTACTTGCCGTATTTTTTAGATAGCTTGAAGAAGCAGGCATATAAAGATTATAAGATATTAGCAGTAGATAATTCGGATATGGAAGATAAAGATAATGAGAGTTTTGATTTTATCAAAAAAAATTATTTGGAAATAAAAATTGAGCAAGCGGGAAAAAATTTGGGCTTTGCCCGAGCCCATAATAGAATAATAAGCCAAGTGATGGCGGCCGGGGCAAAGTATTATTTATCATTAAATAGCGATATGATTTTAGAGCCGGATGCAATTGAAAAAATGGTTCAAGCCATGGAGGCAGACGGCGCGCTGGGTTCGGCCTCACCCAAAATATTTAAATGGGGTTTTCCCAATAATAGAAAAACAAAAATTATTGATACATGCGGAATTGTTTTGCAACCGGGATTAAGGTTTGAAGATTTGGGGCAAGAGCAAAAAGATGATGGCCGGTTTGATAAAGCAGAAATTTTAGGCCCGTCCGGCGCGGCGGCTATGTATCGCTTGAGCGCTTTGGAAAAAGTTAAGACCTCACCCCAACCCTCTCCTTGCCGAGGAGAGGGAGAAAAAAGTGAATATTTTGATGAATTAATATTTATGTATAAGGAGGATTGCGATTTGGCTTACCGTTTGTTTTTATCCGGCTATAAATCAAAATTTGTGAGCGAAGCGGTTGTTTATCATGACCGGACCATAAGCGCCAAAGGCAATAATAATTGGCAAATTGCTTTAAATAGGTTAAACAAAAGCAAGCAGGCGAAAAATTGGGCTTTTTTAAACCAGCATATTATTTTTATTAAATATTGGAAACCGCAGAATTTTAAAAATAAACTGGCTATAATATGGTACGCTTTAAAAATGTTTTTATTTGTATTAATTTTTGAGCAATATTTATTGGGGCAGTATGTTAAATTATATAAATTAAGAAAGAGAATTATAAAATACTAATTGTCATTGCGAGGAGTCCCGTCGCTTGCGAGCGGCGGGACGACGAAACAATCTCGGTGAGCAGAAAAAAACTTTAATATTAAAACAGAAGTTATACCTTTTTCCGAGATTGCTTCGCTCCCGCGGGTCGCTCGCAATGAAAATAAAAACATGGACTTATCAATAATAATCGTTTCCTGGAATGTCAAGGAAAAATTAAAAGAGAATTTAAAAGCTTTATATAACAGCCGAGGTGAGTTTAAATTTAAAGTTTTTGTAGTGGATAATAATTCTTCTGATAAAACTGTGGATATGGTTGAAAAGGAATTTCCGCAAGCGAAGCTGATAGCTAATCCAAAAAATTTTGGCTTTGCTAAATCCAATAATCAGGCCATAAAAATAGCCAATGGAGATTTTATTTTACTGCTTAATCCTGACATGATGGTGGAAGAAGATACTTTGAAAAATATGATTGCTTGGATGCGCGAGAATAAGCAAGCCAGCGTGGCTGGCTGCCGCTTACTGGACGAAAGCGGGAAGATCATCAATCATGTTCGGCAATTTCCGGCTTTTTGGGACCAAGCGGCCATAGCATTAAAACTGCCTCATCTATTTCCTAATATTTTGCATAAATATTTAAGAAAAGATTTTGATTATTCCCAAGCGCAAAAAATTGATTCTATCAGAGGAGGATTTTTTATGATTAGGCGCGAGGCGATTGAAAAAGCGGGCTTATTGGACGAGAGGTATTTTCTTTGGTTTGAAGAAGTTGATTATTGCCGGCAGGTTTATAAAAAAGGTGGGGAAGTTTGGTATGCGCCGGTGGCCGAGTGTATTGATTTTGTCGGCCAAAGCTTTAAGCAGGTGGAGATAATAAAAAAGCAAAAATATTTCCGCGACAGTCAGCTTAAATATTTCAAAAAATGGCATTCGGCTTGGCAGTATTATATTTTAAAAATTATCTGGCCGGTCGGATTATTAATAACCATCGCCATTGAAAAATTCGGCTTTAAGAGCAGGACAAAAACATAATACTCTTGACAGGTTGGACGTTTTTGCTATATTACTTTGAATGCTAATTTTGGCGTCTAATAAAACCAAAAAAGGAGGTATTCTATGAAAAGCTCTTTGAAGCGCTTTGCAGTATGTAGTATTTTACTACTTTATTCTCTCAATGTCGGATGTTCTCAGGAGCCAGGTTCCCCGGGTGTGGCCAACGAAGTAATTTAAAAAATATTCTATATTAAGGATCCGAGAACAGATATTTGTTTTGCATATATGTATGAAGCATCAGCTTATGGAAGTCCTGCACTAGCAACAGTCCCTTGTGAATCTATTCCATTTGAGTTGCTTGCGACAGCTAGTTTGCAATAATTGACCATGTATTAATAAGCCGTTTTCTTTGAAGAGAAAACCGCTTTTTATCAAAAATTTAAAAGTGCTTAATGGAAAATAAAAAATTATTAATTGGAAAAAGTTTTAATATTGATAAAAATACAAAGACATAAAAAAACCTTCTATAAAGAAGGTTAAAAAGATTTTTTAGAAGAAGCTATATTATAAATACATAGTTCGATGTGGTATTCCTTTCAAAAGAGCAAGACTTTTCTTCGTCTCAATTCTTCTTAATACTTTCCTCGGAATTGTTTGTTTTTTTACTCTTTTTACTCTTTTTGTTTTTTTCTTTCTTGACATACAGCCCTCCTTTGTGGAAGAATTTAAAAAATTTATTTCACCTAACATATCGGCACATGCGAAGTTGTGCCGTGGATTATTGATTAAATTTGTTAATTATCGCTTATCTCTATTATATCATCAAACCTGCCATTTCGTCAGCGCAATTTGGGTGAGGAAATTTTGCACTCCTTGAAATATAATTGCGCAAAATTTTTTAACCGTTTATTCTGTGTTAGGCAATGTTTTATTTGCCCTTAAAATACCTTAATTTAAGCCCTTTTTCAATTTTTTGGCGTTGCCTTGACAGACTGTCGGTTTCCTGCTATACTACTTTGATGCTGGATTTCCTAATTCAATTTTAACAACAAGGTACTGTCGCCAATTAAATTTTTTTATCTAAAATTAGCAAAAATAATTTTATTTGATTTTTGTCAAATTTGGCTAATCTTAAAAATAATTTTTTGAAAAATTTTTACATTGGCGACACGGCCAACAAACCAACAAGGGAGGTTCTTTTTATGAAAAAGTCTATAGTTTTAGTTACCGTTACGGAGGAAATGAAAAAAAATTGTCCCTTTGGCGAACTGAGATGTGTTGAATGTCTCAGTCAAGCATGCAAGCCTGACCCAATGGAGGGTGTCGATCTTGCCGATATCATGTCCGAAGAAGAGGATTAGGCATAATTCCAACCGACGACAATTCCTAGACCGTTGCTATCCAAAAAATATTGGAAGCAACGGTTTTTTCTTTGTAAAAAAATTTCAAAAAAGGGCTATCTAAAAAAAATTTAAGGGCAAATAAAATTTCACATAACGTTACGAGTATCCGAAGTTCGCCGATT
>PETS01000120.1:5865-6051 GCA_002781265.1 Candidatus Falkowbacteria bacterium CG02_land_8_20_14_3_00_36_14
TTGGGGCAAATTTAATTTTTTAATTTTTTAATTATCTTATTTTTAAGGAAATTATTGTTAGAGACGACTGGTCTTCCAATTCGTCGTTCAATCTGTTTTCTGGCTGTGCCAGCGATTTGTCTGCCAACGCGAGCGTCATCTTTTAATCGTGGCAATCCTTTTGAATCTTTTGTGCGATGAATTTCA
>PETS01000058.1 GCA_002781265.1 Candidatus Falkowbacteria bacterium CG02_land_8_20_14_3_00_36_14
CAAATGGAAAAGGAGGGGTTTGGGGAGGAATTTTCCATTTGCTCCTCTTTTTGTTTTGGCGAAATTCGGGGCGGGATTTTCGGCGGGACTAGAATGGAATATCGGCAATGTTAACTTCCTCTATGTCTGTATTTTGATTTATTTTCTCTGGCTCGTCAATTCCTAAAATACGCTTGGCTCGACTCAAAACATGGTCGTAGGTCATTATTGTTAAATTATGATAACTGGAATTTAAAATACGAAACGCTTCTCTTTGCTCGTTGTTCCAGTCATTTGATCTGCCAAAAATCAAAATACAACGAGGTTTTATTGTTTTAACATTGCCGACGCGTTCTAAAAATTTAACACTATTTGCTTCACGCTCTACTTCGTAAATATATTTTGTCGCCTGTGTAATGGCTTTTGTTAAGTCGGCTGACGGCACATAGTTTCCGTGGTCTTGCGCGTCGGCCCAATACCGCAAACTGCCTTCGGGTCGTTTTATTTCGATGATGTCCAGAAAACCATCATACGCCTGCATTAAATAATCTGTGATGTTTGCAGTATCAATTTCTCGCTCGTCCAAAATCCTTACAAATTCGCTTCCAAGTACCCAATCATTATTTTTCAACCACTCCTGCCATTTTTGCTCAACCAAATTTTGGTCGAGCATATTTTCAAATTCTCTGACTGCATTTATTCTCGTTTGATTTTGTAAGCTCGCAATCAGATCTTCTGGCAAAATATTATTCTTCGCGATAAAGTCTAAAACTTTCTGTTTGTCGGGATCAGCAAAGATTGCCTTCAAATGTTTAACTTGTTGATGGTCAAATTTTTCATCAATTGGAATATATTCCTTAACTCCCTTTTTGAATGGCTCATAGTTTTCTGACAAAAACGCAAGCAATTTTTGAAATTCTTCATTATCCAAAGTCAATTCACTTTTCGGATTTTCAACTTCAAGCGTATCCGGTGCAAAGCCGTTTTTGTTATATCTACCAATTTTTAGGCAAATATCCTCTTGGGGTGTTTTGTGAGGAATTTTCCAAAAAGCAGCTCGCGTAACCGTTTTTGTCTTTTCTTTAAGTAATCCGAAAAGATATTCTATCCCGCCTTCAGTTTTTCTAATCGTTGCCATAATTTAGTTTAAATCCTCAAACTTCTTCCAATTCTTATCAAGATTGCCCGGAATATATTTATAATCTTTTGAATCGTTATAGTGCCAAATACCGCCCTCTTTCAAAACTATTCCACCAACAAATTTTTTACCAAACTTTTTTAATTTTTCTGCTAAAGCCTGCGCCCTGCCCTCGGTATCGGTAGCAGTTCTTCCGCCCTTTGTATCAAAAATTCCAAACTTACCATCTTTAAATTTTATAATCCAATCAGGATAGAAAAGAGAAAATTTTTGATCGGCAGTATTGAAGTATTTTATCGCAAAATATTCTTGACCGATTTCCTGTTTAAACCACCAGTCAATCTTATTTTTCTTGCCATCAATATAATTGATAAATTCAACTTCATTTACTTTCCCGTCATATTCTTTTCTTATGTAAAATGTTTCTAAGACATTAAGTTTAACAGGCAAATTTTCATAATCCTCTGTATAACCATAACTTTCTTGAATGGTAAAAATTGGAGCTTCCTTTTCCTCATTCTTTTTTATTCTTTCGGCTAATATTTTTTCTAAAATTGGTCTATAATTTTTTAGGGTCTGCGTAAGAGCTGGACGAAAAACGCTACTTGCACCTTTTTGTATATCCTTAATAAAAATGCGGTAATAATAATCGCAATTTTCACCTAAAACACTTTTAAACCAAACCCTAATTGCCTTTTTCAATGGACTCCATGATCGAGCAATGTTAGTTATTTTTGCCTTATCTTCTGTTTGTTCCTTCAATAATTGAAAGCATAAATAATTAAAGGTTTTTTCAACATCATTTTGGGACATTTCCAAAGATACATCATGTCCTTTTTTCTGAAATTCAAAATTGATCCTGTCATAATCCTCAAATTCTGCGTCAACAATTATTTGATTGGTTATTGACGAATCTAAATCAATCTCTTTTTTTGCTAACTTCTTTTCTGCTTTTCCAAAAATATCATCTTTATCAATTCCAAAATAACCATTCATTGACTTAATGAAGCTCGCTTGAAATTTTGCAGAATTGCTTAAATCTCCATAATCAATACGCGAAACATAAGCGGATTGTAGTTCAATATTTTTTATTCCTTTCTTTCTTTTTGAAACATACACATCTGGCTTATTTTGTGTTTTATCAATCCAATTATCAGTTACATCCTTTCTGTTGTAGTTCGTGTATAAATAGCCAAGTCTTAAATTTGGACTACTTTTATAATCTTCTTTCAAGTTCGGCTCCGGCATTCTCAAAATTCTGCCCACTGTTTGAATGTAACGCTGTTCAACTCTCACATTTCTAAACATCACTAAAACATGAGCGCGCGGACAATCCCACCCCGTGCCAGCGGTAAGTTTAAATAGCAAAACATCGTGATCATCTTCATTATCCTCAATTCCGTCTGGTTTCGAAAAATTATCAAACCATCGTCCTATTTTATTTTCTTTTATTCCTTTCTTTTTTAAATAGTCGCTTGTTATTTGCTCTTTCGTCTTTTCGCCTGCTTGCACGCGCTCGTTATCGTCATTTGGTAATTGAACAAGCAACAAAGGATTGATTTTTTTACCAAGTTTTTCAAACTCCTCTTTCAATTCTTCTCTTTTTTCTAAACCGAGATCTAAAAGTGCTTCGTCTAAATCTTTCCCTTTAAATGATTGCAAATCTTCTTTTGTTTGTGTAATAACTTTTTCTTTTATCAAACCCTCAATAACAACCCTCGCTCTATCGGTCGCAACATAACTATTTAAATCAGCGGCTTTAGCCACCATTTCTGGTTTTGGCGTAGCACTAACATGAACAACAATTTTTGGATCAATATAATCAATAATTTGTTGCGCTAAATCAGGCGTTACATTGGAATGTGCCTCATCAATTATTAAAACAATTGCTCTGTTATTCTTTTTAGTCCCATCAATAAAATCTTCAAAATATTTTCCGCTTTCTTTAAACATTCTCTCATCATCGGGTCTCCTTAAAATTCTATTTTCTGCCGCGCGGGAAACAACCTTTTGCCAATTCAAAAACAAAATATCATTTTTAAACATTTTGCCTCTGTTGATGTCATTTACGGTTAGTAAATTGTTTTCAAGAGTATTTTCAAAATATTCTTCAAATTTTTTCTTACTTTGCATTGCAAGGTCATCACTAAAAGTGATCCAAACAAATGCTTTATCCATGTCCCAGTTAGGCAATCTGTTAAGACCACGGACAAAATGTGCCATCATAAAAGTTTTACCGCTTCCTGTTGGCGATTTGAAAACCAAAGGCAATTGTTTGCCGTCTTTTTTCCATAGCTCTGTAAAGGTAAAGAGCAATTTGTCTATGGTATCTTTTTGGAATGGTAAAGGATTAAACATAATTAGTCGGTACTAAGATTATAAATCTGCTTGTATATTTCCAAAATCGGCAAAGGAATTGTTTTAATTTTTATTTGATCTATATCGTCAAATTCTTCGACTTCTTCCTCATTACCCCAACTAAAAACATAAACTGCCGTTTGCTTTTTTAATTTCTTAACAATTCCTGTAAACTCATCAAATTTATCTAATTCTTCACGGAAATATACAGCAGTATATTTCTCTTTATTTCCGTCTTCAAATAATTGATAAAATTTGTTTTGCTTGGTCAGTTCTAAAGTGTTTTCAGCAATTGCCAAAAGTTCACCTGCATTATGAGCAAGTTCAATTTTATCTTGATCGGTTGCATTTAAAATACTATTTTTGCCAATGAAAGCCGTTTTGTAATATTTTGCTCCACTTTTATATAGCTTCACAACCTTTTTAATTCTCGGATAACAAACACCGCTCATTATTTTGTGCGTTTTCCCATTAACAACTTCGTCGTTGTTTGTTACTAAAATAAATTGCCTATTACCATCATCATCTTTATTTGATTCTGCAACTGCTTGACCAGTAGTACCTGAGCCAGCAAAAAAATCTAAAACTATACTATTTTTTTCAGAGCTCATTTTTATAAGGTGTTTAATCAAGGTAACAGGTTTAGGATAATTAAAAATTTTTGATCCCATCAATTCCTCCAATTCAATTCCTGCACTTTTGGCGGTTCCTAATTCAGTCAGTATTGAAGTCGGGGTAGTTTCTTTTTGCTCGTTAATAAATACTTTTTCCGAAGGAATAGATGAGCCACTTTTCCCATAGTAGATTCGATTGTCTTTGTCCAAGCTCTCAAATTCTTCTTTTGGAAATCGCCATTGTCGTGTAATTATCTTGCCTGATGGTGTTTTTACAGAATAGAAATTTTTACCTGTTGATTTTGATTTTTCCTCCGTTGTTGAAATTATTCCTTGTTTGTATGGTCCTCTTGGATCATTATCTGGGTTTGTGTATTCATTTTTATAATTACGATCTGATAAGTATTTTTTAAAATATGTTTCATCTTTCTGCTTATAACAAACAATGATATATTCATGTTCTCTTCTAAATCGGTAAGTGATTTTTAATTTACCAGAGTCATCGGCAACTTTATGCCATATCATTACTTCAATATTATTGTCGCCGAAGATGGAATCACACAATAGTTTTAATTGTGCAATTTCATTATCATCAATACTTACAAAAACAACGCCATTTTTTGATAAAAGGTCTCTTACTAAATCAAGCCGTTTCTGCATAAAAGACAACCAGTAACTGTGGCGGAATGGATTGTCTTTTGGTACTTCTGTTCCATCGGGGAATTTATCCAAAATTCTTTTATCTTTATAGCGAAAACCATCAGAGCCAGTATTATATGGCGGATCAATATAAACAACATCAATTTTGCCTTTGTGAGTATAACTGAGGCAGGTTAAAGCGTGATAATTGTCGCCTTCAATTAAAATATTAGTTGTTTTTCCGTCATTATTTTTTATAGCAAGCTCCGGCACCTCTTTAAGAATTGGTAATTTATTTTCAACATCATCTTCAAACGCTTCCGGAACATCCATCCACACCAAACCATAACGCTGTTTTTTTACAGATTTTTTTAATCTCTCTATTTCCTTTTTTAGTTTTAAAATTTCCTCGCTCATAATTATTTCATTAGATCATCAATGCTAACATTCAGCGCATTGGCTATACTTTTCAAAGTTTCCACACGCGGATTAGAAGTTACCCCCGATTCAATTTTGATAATCGTGTTGTAGGTAACATCGGCTATTTTGGATAGCTTATCTTGCGAAATGCCAAGCTTCGCTCGGTATTTCTTGATATTTCCGGCAATTGTTGATTTTGTGGACATCTAGTAGTTGTTTACTATCCGTTTATAAGGTATTATAATGTAAGTATGATTAAATCGCATATGTACAATATACCAAATTTCTATTCTTTTTTCAATGGTCCCGCCGAAAATCCCGCCCCGAATTTCGCCAAAACAAAAAGAGGAGCAAATGGAAAATTCCTCCCCAAACCCCTCCTTTTCCAT
>PETS01000013.1:0-539 GCA_002781265.1 Candidatus Falkowbacteria bacterium CG02_land_8_20_14_3_00_36_14
TACTTAAAATTTCATTATAATGCAAATAGGTAAAATCATATCTTAAGCCGGAGAAAAATGAAATTATTTTATATATTTTCGCCCATTGATTTTTAAAGTCCTGATTATTTGAAAAATCTTTGGCAATATAACTAGCGGCTACCATATTGATCAGCCAATCATCCTTATCTAACAAGCAATCCGGGCAATCAATACTCTGGTAATATAATGGAAAAACCGCATTCATCCACTTGGAGGCCAAATAATAATTATTCAGCTTGGCACTGGCTTTGTATTCGTCCGGAACTTTAAACTGGTTATAATCCATAATATAAAGAAAATTAGGAGATTTTCCTTTGCTGTTTGCTTTTCTAATCAAACCAACTTCCTTAGCAACATTGTTAATCAGATAATCCGGGATAGTAATAGTATACTTATCAACTTCCTGCTCTTTAAATTTTGTTTCATCGACTAAATTAATATTGCTGTTCATCTGCTTATCCGCCGGTTTTAAAAGCTCTAGCGCGACCGCGAAGAATTCCGCTTCCAACCTCTCCCCT
>PETS01000013.1:555-5441 GCA_002781265.1 Candidatus Falkowbacteria bacterium CG02_land_8_20_14_3_00_36_14
TAATAATACCAATTTCTGACAGCTTCTTTTTGTGTCTGGTATCGGCTATAGTAAAAAAATTTTTATTAATATCCCAGATATTATTATAAAAAACGTCTTTTTCAATATCTTTAAACGCCTGCTTGATGATATTATGATAATTATATATTAAAAAATCATCAGTGATTAAAATCGGCATGTCATTTCCGGTTAATGAGCCGAACAAACTGTAAAAATCATTTGCCTCTTTCTTGTAAGGATTGTCAATTATCATAAAGCCATTTTTATTAAGGCCGGCAATATAATTGTCCAAATTTAATTTACGATAAATATAATGATAATTGGAGACATCGGTTTTAACATCTAAAGGCAGGTCATATTTTAAAATAGCTGATTTTATTTCATTATTATCTTTGGCATAAAACTGGCCGAAGCTTAAAAATTCGGCTTTTAAATCATCGGTAGAAGTGCCGAGATTAGATGAACCATTGCCTGAATTAACAGGCAGTTTATCAATCCCCCCTAGAATGCCCGGCTGTTCCTCATTATTATTGCCTCCCGGCTCTCCGAGATTATTATTTGCCTGATTATTAATTATTGCATAAATTATAATTCCGGATAAGATTAATATTAAAAAAATAAAAAAAGGCAACCATAGCCGTCGGCTAATATTTATAATATTTTCCATACCGCCGGCGTTGCTATCAGAATCGTCATTAGCGATTTTATTTTTATTTTTATCAAACATAACAATTATATTATATCACTTATTTAATTATTTGGCGCTATTTCAAATACTTGGCTTTATTCCGTAAATGCTCTTCATAGGTCTGGCTAAATACCGCCGCGCCGGAATCAAGTTTATTCAAAAAATAATTATACTCGGTTTTAACAGGATAAATCGCCGCTTTTATCGCTTCCAGACCGGGATTTCCAATCGGTCCGAGAGGAAGACCTTTATATTTATAGGTATTATAAGGAGAATCGATTTGAGTTTCTTCTAAAGTATGCTGGGGGTTTTTGTCGGTAAAAATATATGATAAAGTAGCGTCAGATTGCAAAGCTTGGCCGAATTTTAACCTATCCCAAAAAATACCGGAAATTATGCCAGCTTCCTCATTGCCCCCTTTTCCGGTTTCGTCAATATTGGCTTCTTTTTGGATAATGGAAGCCATTATGATAATTTCATAAATAGATTTGCCTTGGGTTTTAATGTCGCGGCGCATATCTTCGGTTACTTTTAATTCAAAATTTTGTAGCATTTTATCAATGACATCTTCGGCGGTGGCATCATTAAAAAACAAATAAGTATCCGGAAACAAAAAGCCCTCCAGATCGGCATTGTCCGGAGCGTCGTTTAAAAAATCTGGTTTAGTAGCGCTCAATTTCCAGTTGCCGATGCTTTTATCGGCTAAATTAATAAAATCATCGCCAAATTTAAAGCCGCTTTTTTTAATTCGCTCATTAATTTCAGTTATCGTCAAACCTTCCGGCATATTAAGGCGAATATCTTTATTAACCGCAAAACCTCTAGTTAATATTTCCGCAATTTCTTTTATATTTAACGAGGTGCTTAAAATATATTCTCCGGCCTTGAATTCTGCCTGCTTATTGTTAAGCCACACATATAATTCAAAAATTAAATTTGATTTGATCAAATCCGCCTCTCGCAAATTTTTGGCAATTAGTTTTACCCCTTCGCCTTTATTGATTATAAAATTTTTGCTTTCGCCGCTGGCGACAAAGGGAGTATTCAATCCATGCCAATAATAAAGTAAAATAAATATTACAAAAATTAATGGTAAAATAATAATTATCTTTTTAGGCATATATTATAAATATTTATTTAAGCCCTCTTCTTTCATTTTTTTAACCAAATTAGTAATATTAACCACTTCATCTTTATGGGCCACGACCATGGCGTCAGGGGTATTCACTACCACCATGCCCCTTAAACCGATAACGGCTATCAGCTTCTTTTTTTCTAAATTATATATCAAGCTGTCAGAGGTATTAAGAACGACCGCCGTGCCTCTGATTACATTATCTTCCCGGCTTTCTTCCAGCGCTTCTTTTAAAGCATAAAGGGTTCCAGGATCGCTCCAGCCCATATTGGTCTTCAAAACCGCTGCCTGGGATAAATCCATTTTTTCAATTATGGCGCTGTCAAAATGAATCGGCTCGCATTCATTATAATTCCCTTCTTTAATATTGTTATAAATTTTCGGAGCCAATTTCCGGTATTGCTTGATTAAAAAATCAATGGAGGTGATAAAATATCCGGGATTCCAGAAATAGCTTCCCGATCGGTACATATGATCGCACTCAACCGGTTCCGGCCTGTATTTCCAGCCGGAAAATTTATAATAATCAATATTTTCTATTTTTCCACTTTTCTCCCCGACTTTTATCCAGCCCAGATTATTATTGGCAAACCTAGGCCTTTCCGCTAAAAAAATAAAACGATTAGGATCTTTTTGGATTAATTTTTTACTTAACTGCAAAGCGGTAATAAATTCATCCACCCTGTCCATTAAATGATCGGCCCATAAAATAGCCAGAGCGCCTTTATGGCCCTTGGCTTTAAGCTTGGTAAGGGCATAGCAAACCGCCGGAGCCAGATTCCGGCGAGACGGCTCAATGATAATATTATTATTCGGAATTTTAGGAATCTGTTTTTTTAGTATCTTTTTGTACTCGGCTACTGTTTGAATAAAAATATTTTCATAGCCAAAAACCGGAGCCACCCGAGAAATAGCCAGCTGGATAGTGGACTGGCCGTTAAAAATCCTATCAAATTGCTTGGGCGAATTTTCCCGCGACAGGGGCCAAAGACGGCTGCCTATGCCACCGGCAAAAATTACTATTTTCATTTTAAAAATTTATTAAATTATTTTAATACTTGTTAAGATATTTTTTTACCAACGGTACGAATATATAACCCGGATAAATTTCTTTATTAAACTTATTCTTCTTTATTTTATTAAGCACCATAATAGCCTGCGACCGATGCGGCCGGCCGACAGGAATAACCATTCTGCCTCCAACAGCCAACTGGCTTAAAAGATTAGCCGGAATATTTTCAGCCGCGGCTGATACTAATATTTTATCAAACGGCGCGAATTGAGGCAAACCGCCATAGCCGTCTTGGCAAAAAATTTGCACTATATTGTGGCTGATAAAATTATATTTGGCAACATTATTTCGCGCCCTTTCAGCTAGCTCTTTTATAATTTCCAAACCATAAACCCGGCCTCTTTCTCCGACAATTTCCGCCAAAAGCGCTGTCGTCCACCCGGAACCGCAGCCGACATCCAAGATAATGTCATTTTTTGCCGGCTTTAGCATTTCCAGCATATTAGTCACAGTCAATGGTTGGGAAATAGTCTGCCCCTGGCCGATAGGCAGGGGCTCGTTTAATTCCGCCAGCCGGTTATCGCTGTTAATAATAAAATCGCTTCTTTTTATTCTTTGGAAAGCTTTAATTATATTATCCGTCTTAAGATTACCCTTTTTTATAAGGTTATCAATTAAAGGCATAAATAAAATTAAAATAAAGTTAACGGCACAATCTTATTACTTTACAGACTGTCCTACAGAGGCTCAACCTCTACAACCACAGAGGTTGAGCCTCTGTTATTATAAAACTTTTACTGCTATAATAATAATATAATCCCTAATAATTAAAATAAAAATATGTTTTATCAAATCTTATTACTGCCTTTAATTTCGCTACTCGTTGCCCAATCGGCAAAATTTTTTATTAAAGCCAATAAATTGAGCTTTAATTTAAAAAATCTTACCGCTTACGCCGGTATGCCTTCCGGGCACAGCGCCATGATAGTTTCTTTAGCCGCCATTATCGGCCTGGAAGATGGCTGGCGTTCGCCTCTTTTCGCTGTCAGTTTTATTTTGGCGATAATCGTTATCCGAGATGCCTTAGGCATCCGCCGCTATTTAGGCCAGCACGGCCGAATGCTTAATGCCCTAGTTAAAGATTTAGACGAAGATAAAATGCTTGACCAGCACTATCCCCGTTTGCTGGAAAATATCGGCCACACGCCGACGCAGGCTCTTGCCGGCGGCCTGATCGGTTTTTTCGTCAGTCTTATCGGCTATTGGCTTATCGGCTGAAAAATATAACAAATAAATAATTATAAAAACTCTGACATTATTTTTAGGGTTTTTTTAATTAAAATCAGCAAACTTTAAAATGCTTTAATCTTTTTTATTTCCAACAATATAAAGATTTGCACGGCCGGCAGCCGCCAACCCATATAGCAAATTGCGTTCCTTGATTATACCCTGCCGGACAAGAGCAGCTACCGGTATAGGGATTAGGATCTACACATCCGCCAGGGATTGAAGATTGGGTCCAGAACGCGCCGCCGAATTTATTATCCACTTTAGCTTCCTGAGTTGCCATCCGGCCTTCAAGATTGATTAATTTATCAACCATATCATTCCACAATGTCGGCGTTAAGCTGTCTCCGGTATTTACTTTAGTGTTCCAAGCGGCCTGAACGGAATATATTCCTATAACCAAAGCTATTCCGATAATAATAAATAAAATCCTGGAAGTAATGAATTTTAATAATTTGGGCAGATTAAATTTAAAATTTTTCATAAATTATTTTTAATTAATTCTTAATATGAGATGTATTAATTAGCGCGCATTAGCGATGGCATTCCTAAGCTCGGTTACTTGGGATGCTTTTAAGGGGCTGGCATTAGTAACCGCGCCGCCCGTCCAGACCGGTATCGGCTGGCCGCAGGCAGTATATACTTCTTCCAGTTTCGCCCTTAATGTATTGAATTGAACATCACTCACGCTATTGGTTACATAGCTCCAGGAAACAGCCGGCAGTGCGGCATCCGCGCGCAGGGTATCTATGGCGTTGGCTAAT
>PETS01000013.1:5507-7069 GCA_002781265.1 Candidatus Falkowbacteria bacterium CG02_land_8_20_14_3_00_36_14
GTTTTCCCTTTTTTCAATTCGCCATTGTGAATTCTGCGGTGCCCAATTTGCACTTAAGGAGTAATTTCCTGCTATATAAAGCCCAGTTGGATGCCTAGCAATATCAAAGATTCTTTCATAATATCCCGCATTGCCATTATCAAAATTGCTAAAATTATCAATTCTTTGTTTAATAAGAGCACCGTTTGACAAATCTCTTTTTTCCATAAGCCATTTTACAGAAGGAAAATTAGAGACGTCAGAAATAGCAGCTGTTACGTAAACACCGGAAGCATCAACGGTAATAGGACCAGCATAATCATAAGCGGGAAAATAATTAATATATTTAACCCATAACACTGATCCATTATTTATATCAATTTTTCTTAAAACTAATCTACTATCTAAAAAGCCAGTCGGCTCAGATCCGAAAGTATAAACCGCGTTTGAATCAGCAGAAACATTAATATTAATTTCTGGAAATGATTTACTCCATACTAAGCCAAGATCCGAAGTTCGCCTTTTTTCTATAACCTTACCACCCGTAAATAAATAAGAACCAGAAGGATCAAGGGTTATTCTGTCACAACTTACGGGGTAACATGCATAATAAGAGCCTGCAGTTGCATTTACCTCTAAAATTATATTTCCATTATCAAGTCTTCTTTTTTCAATATAATCATGATATTGGCCATTACTAGAATCAAGACCCTCAATAACAGTATAAAAACTATTATTATCAATTTCAATTCCAAATGCCCAGCTAAAAGAAAATATTGATTTGGTTATTTTCCATATAATATTTCCGGCAAGATCAAGTTTTTCATATACTATTTTATTAGGTTCCCAACCAGCTAAAAATATTCCATTAGAATTTACAGCGATATATCCCAAATCTGTGGACATTATACCATCCTTAGACCACAACAAAGCCCCGCTTGATAAATCTCTTTTTTCCAATCTCAAATTACCGTCAGCTTTTTGGCCATATATATATAATTCTGAATTATAAATATATATACTTGATGGGTTGTTTAAGCCAAAGCTAAAACTTTCAACCTGAGACCATTTTGTATCTAAATCTGCTCCAAAAGATCTATTTGGAAAAATTAATAGAATAGATACAAAAAAAATAATTTGAAAAAAAACTGGAATTATATTTTTATTTATTTTGTTTGTCATAAATTATTTCAATAAAAATTTTATTCGGGCATAAAAAGAGAATAACAATAATATATAAATATATCTGTTTTTAATCCCTGGCACAATGAAGGATTATTAAATCCTAATAAGGTAGATAAATTACCTTCTTTATTGTCAAAATTTTCTGGAATTAAACTAAATTTTAATTTTTGGCAATCCTTGATTTCGTTATCTCCTTGTATTTTATTGCAGTTAAATTCTTTTATTTTTTGATTAAATTCTTTATTTAAAAAATAATAATTATAACAATTATTTTTATTTTTTTTATCATTTTCCTTTTCACATATATTTATATCACTTTTTTTAATAGATAGAGTCGGATAAAAATCTTCTTTGCATTGTTTTATTAATTTTTCATCTTGTGCCTGATCACATATGCC
>PETS01000037.1 GCA_002781265.1 Candidatus Falkowbacteria bacterium CG02_land_8_20_14_3_00_36_14
TAGCCAAAATTCTTTAAAATTTATTTGTTTTTTAGAAT
Source organism: Candidatus Falkowbacteria bacterium CG02_land_8_20_14_3_00_36_14 (assembly GCA_002781265.1). Taxonomy (GTDB): domain Bacteria; phylum Patescibacteriota; class Patescibacteriia; order Patescibacteriales; family UM-FILTER-36-11; genus UM-FILTER-36-11. Next base: position 39 of record PETS01000037.1, read on the forward strand.
TCATAGTTTAAATTCAAAAAAGGGCAAATATTATTTACCCCTTATTTATTAATACGAATAATTAGTATAGATGTTACATTATTTTTTATAAATTCGTAGAGACGCAAGATTTTGCGTCTCTACTGGGGACAAAAATTAATGATGGCCGAGAGTAAACCTTAATTTCATCTCGTCTTTCTGGCTTTGGCTCAACCGGCTGAATGTTTTCTTGTCCCAAGAATTATTTTTTAAAATATTGCACATCCATTCGCCGCTGATAAGATGCGGCATAATTATATAGTTGGCGCCGGCTTTATAAACATCGTCTAAAAAACGGGAATGGGATAAGTTGGCAATAATCATGGTCTTTTTATTTGCCTGGCGGATATGTTTGATTAAAGTAATCTGGTCATCGGCATCAGGTAAAGTGGAAATTATCAGTTTAGCGCTGTCAATCGGCAATTCTGATAAAAACTCCACGTCAGTAGCGTCGCCGAAATAATGCGGCAGATGGCGGTCTTCTAATTTTTTTAAGGCGCCGGGATCAAAATCTATAACGGCAAAAGAAATATTCATCTCTTTCAACGCTTCGCAAATCTTCCAGCCTAGCCGGTGATAGCCGAATACTAAAACGGCAAATTTTTCCGAAATGGCGCTATCTGACTTATTTTTATCCCGCCCGAATTTTTCCAAAAAAGGATTTATAAATTTGAATATGGCTTCATTATAAATGATTAAATAAGAAGAAATAAAAATAGTCGCTAAGGTCACAATAGTAAAAATAGAAAGTACGTCTGCTCCGATATAACCCTTGGCTTGCGCGATAAATAATAAGACAAAACCAAATTCGCTCACTTGGGCGGCGGTCAATCCGGCTAAAAAACTATTTCGCCTGGTAAATTTCATCCGCCGGAATAAAAAATATAATATTAAAGGATTGCCTACCAATACAAACAAAGTAATGGCTAAGCCGATATATATTTCGGAAAAATTTTTAAATTGCATCTGGCTACCCAAGATTATGAAAAATAAAACTAAAAAAAAGTCACGGAGCGGCTTAAGTCGGCTGAATATTTCTGTCTGGTATTTGGAAGTCCCTAAAGACAGTCCGGCGATAATAGCCCCCACTTCCAATGAAAGCCCGGACCATTCCCCAAGCCCGGCCAAGGCGAAGCACCAGCCCAAGGTAAATACAAATAAAAATTCTGTTGATTCAGCCACCTTGTCTAAAACCACTGGCAATACCACCCGGGCTAAAAAATATACTACTGAAAAAATTATTACCCCTTTGATAAATAATAAAAATAAGGAAATAAATAATGATTTTTCTAATCCGAACGACGATAAAATAATCATAATAATTATGGCGATAATATCCTGCACCAGCATCAATCCCACGGTATAGCGGCCGTAAACAGATCTTAAATCTTTTTTATCGCTTAATAATTTAATGATAATAATAGTGCTGGAAAAAGTGATGGCTACTGCCAAATAAAAAGATACTAATGGGGAAAAGCCAAGCGCTATTAATAGGAAAAATCCGATTAAGGCGGTAAAAATAACCTGGCCTACACCGGCAACAAATGAAATTCTGCCGATTTTTTTTAAAAATTCAGGATTTAAGCTTAGCCCCACCAAAAAAAGAAGCAGGATAACGCCGAACTGGGCGAAAGAATGATAAAAGCTTTTTTCCGAATTTATTAAATTCAGAAAAAACGGCCCGCAGATGATGCCGGTTAGGATATAAGATATGATCAAGGGCTGTTTTAAAACCTGCGCTAAAAAAGCAATGCCGATGGCAATGCTCAAAATTATGCCGATGTCCATAAATACTGTTTCCATAAAGTTTATTTAAAAACCAAATATTTTTTAATTTTTTCCGCAAGTAAAAAGTCTTTTAAAATTTTTGGTTTATGCAAAAATATGTCATAACCTTTTTCGTTGTAGCGGGGAACTAAATGCCAATGGACATGTTTTAATTCATCCATATAAATCAAATAAACTTTTTTTACTTTCAACGTTTTAAGCATTGCATTCCGCAAAGCATTGACCGTGTCCATTAAATAATCATAATCCCGTCCGTTAAAAAAATGGAGATCTTTAATATCTTTTTTCCAGACAATTACCGTATGTCCGCGAGTTATCGGGTAAGTAGCGAGGCAGGCGTATAATTTTTCATCTTCGTAAATCATTGCCTTAGGTTTTGGTTTTGGAAGTCTGCTATTCATACAAAAATTTTAACATAAAAAAAGAAAAAAGCCAACGAACTGCGAACAGTCCGTTGGCTTATAGTTTAATAGCGTTTTATTTTTTTGCTTCCTCCCTTAATCTCAGCAGATTATCCAATTCTTTTTCAAACTGATAAATCTCCTTCTTGAGATACTCCACCATTCCAGCGGCGAGGCTTTCCGGGTGTGGATTGGCCTCATATTGAGGGGGGGGTAAATTAGGATTGACAAAGATTAAATAAAATGTTAGGTTAAAATGCTGTTCATTAAAATTAAAATTTTTCCGGACAACCGCCCCCATGGCAGGGCGTGGAGATAGCCTAGGCGTTTTGCGATAAGCAGACGCCGCAAACATTTGCCGGTGGCTAACACCGGAAGGAGGTTCTATGAAACCTAGTTCTTATTTACATGCGAGAAGCAGTAGTGATGGAAAAAGTGTTATTCTTGAAACAAATAATAATAATCTTTTATTCACTGTTAATGGAAGTAATCTTAAACGTAATGTAAGAAATGAAGACTTTGTAAATTCTGCCACTTTTTCTGTTTCCGATAAAGGCATTATCGCAGTAAGAATCACTTCTTATGAACGTGGAAGAAGAATAGATAATAAATTTCTTCTTAAAGTTGACCCAAAAAACAGCAATTATCCAATCGATTTGGAAAAAGAATTTATTCCAATATCTGATCGTCTCGGTGTTTGTACCCATTGCGGTGTTGAAGTATTAATTAAAGAAAAATATTACACGTCGGATTATACACGAAGGATAACGCAAATACTTACTTCATCCCTGATAGCGATCTTCTTTGTAACTATATGATTGGTCTGGTTAACGCGGATCAAGTTATCCACGCTGCTGTGCAGCAAAAATTGGAAATCTCGGCGCGCGAGCAGGTGAAGGTACTTGAAAACCTTCTACAAGATAAAACAAAAAATGTAAATATGCTATGGGAAGATATACAAAATGAAAAACGGAAACGTAATGAAGACACGATGATAGCATTAGCCGGATTAGGGCTTTACCGCGCAATTAAATCCCACTGGTGGGGACGAAAAAAAAGAGTAGCTGATATACTACTTACCTTCGAGAGACAAATAGAATTCTGGGATAAATCGTACGAAACGTACGAAAAATAATAAAAAATGAAAAAAAGTAATAAACCATAACCCAGTGTACGCAACTATGTACACGGGATTTTTTTAATTATTTTTAATTACTGATTGTTAATTGTTTAATAGCCCCTCCCCTATTTTAAACTGATCTCCGGCTCCCATTAATAAAACCACATCTCCTGGCTGCAAATTTTTCCGCAAATACTCCTCGCATTCTTTTTTAGTCGGAATATATAAACTTTTAAGTTTTGAATTTTGCGCTTTGAGTTTTGAAATTAAATCTCGGCTATGCACCCCGCCATGCGCTTCGCGGGCGCTGCCGTAGATGTCTAAAATTATCACTGCATCGGCCTCATTGAAACTTTTGGCAAAATCATCCAATAAAACTTTCGTCCGGGTAAAAGTATGCGGATGAAATACCACGGTAATTTTTTTATTTTTATACAACTGCCTAGCGCCAGCAATGGTGGCTTTTATTTCCGTGGGATGATGAGCGTAATCATCAATTATCAATGCGCCATTAAACTTTCCCATAACTTCCATTCTTCTGGATGTGCCGGTAAATTCCGATAAATATTTTCTAATATCAGTTAAGGAAATTTCCAGTTCAACCCCGGCCGCTATAACGGCCAAAGCATTGGCAATATTATGCCGTCCGGCCAATTGAATGGAAAAATCACCTAATAATTCCTCGCTATCCTGAATATTATCGTCATTCTGAGCCGTAGGCGAAGAATCTCGTGGTAATTGCTGAAGTTCAATATATTTCACCTTAAAATACTGACGTCCATTATGCTGTTTTATATCATAGGCCATAAAATCTGCTTCATTATCCAGGCCATAGCTTATTACTTTTGCTTGGCAATTTACCTTAGCCGTTTTACGGATTATAGGGTCGTCAAAATTGGCGATTAAAAAACCTTTTTTAGGCAATTTTTTAATAAAATCTATGAATACCTCTGCATATTCCTCGCGGGTATAAAAAAAATCCGGATGGTCATAATCAATATTATTAAGAAGCACGGCTTTAGGATTGATATATTTTAATTTATTCTGGTACTCGTCCGCTTCTATTACTAAATAATCGGACTGGCCGATTAAGGCCGATTCTTTGCCGTTAAATTGCGGCACCGGCGCGCCGACTAATACCGACGGAGAAAGTCCGGACTTCTCCATCACATAGCCAAGCCAGGCGGTAGTAGTTGTTTTGCCGTGGGAGCCGACAACAGCCAAACCGTATTTTTGGTTAAAAAAAGCCCCTAAAGCTTCGGCATATTTTATCGTTTTTATCTTACCGGCCAAAGCTGTCTTCACTTCAATGTTATTTTCTTCATTATAAGCGGTGGAATAAATAATCAAATCAGCGTCTTTAGGTATATTGTTCTGATTAAAACTTTCTATTACTTTGATCCCCACTTTATGCAAGACTTCGTCGGTATTGAATTTTTCGCTTACATCAGAGCCGAGAACTTCATAGCCATGGGCATGCAAATACTGGGCCAGCATAGCCATGCCTTGCCCTTTAATGCCAATCATATAATTTTTTTTTATCCTGGATAAGTCCATTATTATTTTAATATTATTCTCTATTATAATAATATCTTATTTTATAGTTAAAAACAATAAATCCGCATAAAAATACGGATTTATTGTCTTTTAATTTAATTTTTTTTCATTCACCTTTCATAATCTCAAGTTTCTTTCTTGCTATTTCTTTTGCGTCCTCATAACTAAATCCATCTGTCAAATCCGGGGCTTTATTCATTTCATCATCAGGATCCATTGTTCCATTAACATAAGCTTCAAGATCTTCTTTACTCCAACTATTAAAAGTCCCCTCTGCGTCTTGTCTTGCTCTTTTTATTATATCTTCCTGTGTAATAAATTTTGGTGTTTCTAAACCCATAATTTTTAAATTAATAATTATATATTATTAGACCGTTGAT
>PETS01000075.1 GCA_002781265.1 Candidatus Falkowbacteria bacterium CG02_land_8_20_14_3_00_36_14
TATTTCCCTGAAAAAATATGATTTTTAAAATAATAAGCGTAAAAATTAGTTTATGAAAAACAAGCAAATTTTAATCGCCGGGGCGATTGTTATAATTTTAATCGCCGGCATAATATTCTTGGCTTACCGCGAGCAGGGCCGGCCGGCCGGAGAATTAGACGCATTCGCCCGATGCATAAAAGACAGCGGGGCGAAGTTTTACGGCACTTTTTGGTGTTCGCATTGCAAAAGCCAAAAGGAAATGTTCGGCGCTTCGCAAAAATATTTGCCCTATATTGAATGCTCCACTCCTGACGGCCAAGGTCAGAATCAAATCTGTAAAGATAATAAAATTGAGGGTTATCCTACTTGGGTATTTGTCGATGGCAGCCGGCAGTCAGGGGAGGTTGCCTTGGAAGATTTAGCAACCAAAACCGGCTGTGCTCTGCCTTAATGAATGTTTATTTTATAATAAAAAAACCGCATAAATTTATGCGGTTTTTTGATTAAATTAAAAAAGCATCCGATATCCAAGCGGACATCGGATGCCTAATATCAAATAATTAATTTTATCCAAAATATTTCAATAAAATCATAATGGCGAAGCCGGATATAATGCTGGCCAGTTGGATGAATGTTTTTTTTAGGGAGTAGGCGTCTTTTTTTAATTCCGGGATAAGGTCGGCGGTGGCAATATAAATGAATCCGCCGGCAGCGAAAGGCAAAATGAAGTTGATAAAATTTTCTATCCGGTTCTCCAACAGCAAAGAAAGCGAAGCGCCGATAATTGCCAATATGGCTGCTAAGAAATTTAAAAATAGCGCCTTGCCTTTTGAATAACCGGCGTGGATTAAAACGCCGAAATCACCGATTTCCTGCGGAATTTCATGGGCGACTACGGCGATAGTGGTGGCTATGCCCACCGGGACGTTGATTAAAAATGAGCCGGCAATAATCATGCCGTCAATAAAATTATGCAGTCCGTCGCCGTATAAATTCATGAGTCCCAGAGGATGATTATGCTCATCGGCAGAAGAAATATCGCAATGGTGCCAGCAAATAAATTTTTCTAAAGTAAAAAAGAAAAAAATTCCAGCTAAAAGCCAAAGCCAAATTGACGTTGACTGGCCGTTTTTGGCCAGAGCTTCAGGGATTAGATGTAAAAATGCATCGCCCAAAAGAGTGGCGGCCGATAGGCTGATCAGAATTAAAGTAATTTTTTTTAGTACATCCGGCTTTATTCCTAAAGCGAATATTCCGATAAATGAAATCAGGGATACTATAGCTACACTTGAGAATGTATAAATATAAATTGTAAGCATAGTATAATTTTAGCATAATTTTTAAAATAATAATATGAATTATTATTTTTGACCAATAATAAAATTTAGATTATAGTATAAGCACGAAATAACAATTAACAATTAACAATAATAAAGGTATGAAGCTGATTATAAATAAAAATCAATTAAATGCCAGTCCGGAGCAGTTTTTGCGCCGGGCCGGTTATGGCTATATCCGCGACCGCCAAAGCGGTTCGGAAAGTTATGTTTATCGGCTGGGGCGGAATTTTTATCCGCGTTTGCATATGTATGTTGAAGCTGGCGCGGAAAAAATAATATTTAATCTGCATTTAGACCAGAAACAGCCAAGCTACCAGGGGGCCAGCATGCACAACGCCGAATACGGCGGAGAAGTGGTAGAAAAAGAAATAGCCAGATTAAAACAACTTATGGATAATAATAAAAATATTAGAGAGCCGGGAAATATTTTAAAACCAGCAAAAGCCGAGGGAAAAAGCCGGTGGAAAAAAATATTTGGAATATAAAAATTAAATAATTTAACATGAACAAGCCATCAGATGAAATAAAATCCAGATTGGATATTGTGGACGTCATACGGGAATATATCTCTTTAAAGCCGGCGGGAATAAATTTTCGCGCTAACTGCCCCTTCCACCATGAAAAAACGCCTTCCTTTATAGTTAGTCCGGAAAAGCAAATTTGGCATTGTTTCGGTTGCGGCAAAGGCGGCGATATTATTTCTTTTGTGATGGAGATAGAGGGCTTAAGTTTTATTGAGGCCTTGCGCGCCCTGGCTCCGAAAGCCGGCGTGACATTAACCAGGCAGGATCCGAAAATCGCTTCGGCGCGCAACCGCTTGCTGGATATAGCGGATTTAGCCGGCAAATATTACCATAAATTATTATTGGAAAGCCCGGTGGCCCAATCGGCCAGAAAATATTTGGAAAAAAGGGGATTAACCCGAGAGACCATCACCCAGTGGCAGATCGGCTACAGCGCGGATAGCTGGGATGATTTATTAAATTTTTTAACAAGCCGGGGATACGCGGAAAAGGAAATATTTTCCGCAGGCCTGTCCTCAAAAAAGGAAGGCATCTCGCGGTTTTATAACCGGTTCCGCGGGCGCATTATGTTTCCTATCAGGGATATAAACGGCAATACCGTCGCCTTTTCCGCCCGTGTTATGCCCGAGAATGAAGAGAAAGAAAAAATGGGCTTGTCCACCAAAGCCATGGCGAAGGTGGGCAAATACATAAACAGCCCGCAGACCATGATTTATGACAAGAGTAAAATATTATTCGGCCTGGACGGGGCAAAATTGGAAATAAAAAAGCATGATTTGGCTATTATCGTGGAAGGGCAGATGGATGCCATTACCGCCTACCAGCACGGTTTTTTAAATGTCGTGGCTTCCTCCGGCACCGCTTTAACCGCCGAACAAATTTTATTGCTGAAACGATATACGAATAATCTGTCTTTGGCTTTTGATATGGACGCGGCCGGGGAGATGGCGGCTGACCGGGGAATAAGGGAAGCCATGCAGGCAGACATGAATATTAAAGTGGTATTAATTCCCGGAAGCAAAGATCCTGATGAATGCATTAAAAATAATCCCAAAGAATGGGAAAATGCCATCAGCGCCGCCAAACCGATGATGCAGTATTTTATTGACATAACCGCGGTCGGTTTGGATTTCAGCCAAATTGAAGATAAAAAAAAGTTTAAAAATAAACTTTTGCCGATCATAGCCAAGCTGGGCAGCAAAATTGAGCAGGACCATTGGATAAAAAAAATAAGCCAATTATCCGATATTCATGAGAATGATTTAAGAGAAGATTTGTCAAATATAAATATAAATATAAATAAAAATAATAATAGCCAGGAGCAGATAAAAAAAGATGAAACCGCGCTGGCGCCTTTATCAAGAGAGGAAATGATAGCGCAATTAATATTGGCTTTGGCCTTAAAATTTCCCCGGCATATTGAATATATAATAAATCATATCCAGCCGGACCAAATGGCGGGGCAGGAAAATCAGCTTATTTACAAAAATTTGATAACCTATTATAATAATATTATTGATAATTTTGATAGAGCCGGAGCGGAAAACAAGAAGCATCAGATAAAATATGAAGATTTTAAAGCCTGGCTGGAAAATTCATTGGCGCATAAAATTGGTTTTAATAATGAAGTTAATAATACAAATAAAGGCAATAACCAGCTAAGTTTGCTTGATAAGCTGGTTATTTTAGGTGATAAGGACTATTATGATTATGATGACAGCCAAGTAAAAAATGAAATTATTAAAATGATAGTATCTTTAAAAAAATATTATCTGTTCAACCAAAAAAAAGAAATAGAAAAATTAATCGCCCGGGCCGAGAAAGAAAATGATTCAGCCAATATAAAATTATTAATGGAGGAGTTTAAAAATTTAATTGAAGAATTAAGAGATATTGAAAGTTAAAATTTATAAATTATTAATAGACTTGTTGCTTAATAATTTTCCGCTTAACCCGCCTGCTGGCAGGCAGGAATTTCTTCATCTCGCTATAAAATTTTATTAAGCAACAAGTCTAATATATAAATGGCTAAAAAGAAAATATTAAATAAAAAAACCGGCACCAAAGGCCGGCCGGCAAAAATAGCGCGTATTTTGAAAAAATCTTCGCGTCCGGGCCAAAAAATCGGCGTTGGTAAAAAGGTGGATTCAGCCAAGGTTAAACTTTTTAAAAAAAGAATTAAATTTAAAAAAGCATCTAAGGCCAAATTTAGATATGCCAAGCCGTACAAGAAATATGTTGCCAAAAGAAAAATGGCGGCGTCGAAAGAAAAACATGAAATAATTTTTCCGGTGGAAAGCGTTATATTTAGCTTGATTAATAAAGGCCGGTCCCGCGGTTTTGTCACTGAAACGGAAATTCTACACACTTTTCCGGAAGTGGAAGAATATATTTATGATTATGAATTATTTTTAGAGAAACTGCATAAAATCGGGGTGCAAATCGTTGAAGATACGGCTGGATTTTTAAATGTTGATATAAATTTGAAAAAAATGCCGGTGCTGGCGCCTAAAAAAATTGCCAGTGATAAGTTTGTCATCCGCAGCATACCCGATATTTCTGAAATAAGCACAGATTCCATACAGATGTATTTAAAGGAGATTGGCAAAGTGCCGCTTCTTTCCCACGAAGAGGAAGTCGAGCTGGCCAAGCGGAAAGAAAGGGGAGAAAAAGAAGCCGAGCGCAAGCTAATTGAAGCCAATCTGCGCTTAGTGGTTTCTATCGCCAAAAAGTTTTCCGGCGCCAAGGGGCTTTCTCTTTTAGATTTGATTCAGGAAGGCAATATCGGCTTGTTTAGGGCAGTGGAGAAATTTGAATACCGCAAGGGCTATAAATTTTCCACTTACGCCACTTGGTGGATCAGGCAGGCGATAACGCGCGCGTTGGCTGACCAGTCCCGCACCATCAGAATTCCCGTGCATATGGTGGAAACCATAAATAAATTCCAGCAGATTGAAAGGCAATTAATCCAGGATTTGGGCCGGGAGCCCCTGCCGGAAGAAATTGCCGCCGAGATGGGAGAGGATATTGAAAAAGTCAGCCATGTCATAAAAATATCGCAGGATACTATTTCTTTGGAAACCTCCGTGGGCAAAGACGAAGAAGATTCAACTTTGGAAGATTTTATAGAGGATGTCAAGAATGTCACGCCGGACCGTTCGGCCGCTTTACAGCTATTGAAAGATTATGTGATTGAGGTGGTGTCCAAATTATCTCCGCGCGAGCGGAAGATATTAGAAATGAGATTCGGCTTGGAAGACGGCGTCGCCCATACTTTGGAAGAGGTGGGGCAGGAGTTTGACGTCACTCGCGAGCGCATCCGGCAGATTGAAGCCAAGGCCCTGGAAAGAATTAGAAAGCATGAAGGCATTAAAAAATTAAGAGATTATTAAATCAAAGTATTCCTCGGAGCTCTGCTCCGGGGTATTCCTTGCAAGGAAGAGTTTGAGAAACCATTGGTTTTTCAAA
>PETS01000117.1 GCA_002781265.1 Candidatus Falkowbacteria bacterium CG02_land_8_20_14_3_00_36_14
GATTGATTTCAAAAATCCGTGGAATTATCTTGCTGAAATGCCCGCCAAAGCGAGGGGCGAAGCCCCGAGCGAGGCAACTAATCAACTTTGGTGGACTGTAAGGGAATTGAACCCTTTACCTCCTGCGTGCAAAGCAGGCGCTCTGCCAAATGAGCTAACAGCCCATATTAATAATATAAAGGCATTTATAAATTAAATGTTAATTAATCAAACTTTATTTATTTGGCATGCTATATTTTAAAAATGGGTATAATAGCCATTTTAAAAAGCCACTAATCATATTTGTAGAAATCAATATGCCGAAAAATATTAATATTAAGCCGATAATTTTATAGCCCAATCTTGAGCCGCCGGAAGTATGCAAGAATTTTTCAAAAAATCCCATACTGCCAAAATTATTCAGCATCCATTCTGATTTTTTAACAATAATAGCGCCGATAAAAATTAATATTAAGCCGATTATTATTTGTCCAAACATAATTTTAATATGTTATTGGTTATTTATTAAAATAAGCCAGCAAAAAAATTATTTTATATAATTTAAAGGATTATATTTAATATTGTTTATGATTACTTCAAAATGCACATGCGGTCCGGTAGAATGGCCGGTTGAACCCATCGCGGCGATGGTTTCGCCTTTTTCCACCTCTTGCCCTTTGCTGATAAAAAATTGGGATAAATGGGCATAGCGGGTTTTTTTGCCTCCGCCATGATTAATTACTATTTGGTTTCCATAACCTTTCCCCCAGCCGACATATTCCGCCGTACCGGCATCAGCGGCATAAACGGGAGTGCCAAGCTTATTAGCGATATCTATCGCGTAATGCCGCCAGGAAAAATATTGGGTAATGGTATGCCCGATAGTCGGCCAATTCATTTTATTTCCAGACACCGGACTGGCGTTGGGAGCGTTGACTAAATTTTTTACAATACTAATGCCAGAATAGGCATTGGTAGCGGGCTTGGCATAGCCAGTTTTACTGCCTCCGGGAATTATTAATTTTTGGCTAATTGCCAGCTTGCTGGCATCAGTCATCTTATTAATTTCCATGATTTTTAACCGATCAATTCTATATTTATCGGCAATTTTTTCCAAATTTTCTCCATTAGCGACTTTATGAGTGATGCCGCTAACCGGCAGAATCGCCAATTTATCTCCGGGTCTGATTATACTGTAAGAGCTTAAGTTGTTTTCCCATAAAATAGTGCTAACGCTAATGGCAAAATTTTCGGCAATAGTGCTGACTGTATCGCCGGGTGTTACTGTGTAGTCAACAATATCTTTTCTCGGCTGTTTGGTTTTTTGGGTTAATACTAAATCAGGCTTTCTTAAGGCTTGCCCATCCGGCATTATTCCATTCTCCTGGCTGTCGGCTTCTTCGGGATTAATTTTTATAGCCGGTTGGTTTTTAACACTGGATAAATTATCTAAATAAGTGTTTTGCGTTGGAGATATTATGGCTTCTTCATCAAAAAATTCTTCAATTATTTTTTCTTCTTCATTGGTATTGAATTCGTTTTCAATTAGGCTGGCTAATATTGTTTTCTCGGCTGGATTATTTATCGGATCAGCATTTATTTTAGATACTAAATTTGTATAAACCAATAAAATCGTTACCATTATCACAATAATATGCCCCAATTTTTGCTTGATTAAAAAAAGCCAAGGATTATCTTTAAATTTTGACCAGCCCAATCCTTTTATAAAATAAAGATAGGCGGAATATACCTTAATTATTATTTTATAAAAAATAAAATATAATATTATTCTTACCGGCTTGAATATTATACTAACAAAAAAAGCCGTTAATAGCTTCTTTAGTATAATTATTAGCCTTACTAAGAATATTAGCAAATATATGAATGTTTTTTTTATTTTTCTCTGTATATATTTATTTTAAGTAATTATAAAATATAAAATATAATAACATTTTATATTTGATTGGTCAATTATGCTTAAATGGAAGTATAATTTTTTTATTTGGCGTCTTGCAAAGCTTTTTTTACGAGATGTTTAATTCTATCCGGGAAATTAGATTTTAATATCCATTTTAAAAATTTCGGATCTGTTTTTGCCACTTTGATTAAGGGCATATTTTTATATTTAGAAAAAGAAAAATAAGCATCGCCATTATTCCAAATGATTTTTCTTCTAATATCTAATAGTTTTATATTTCTGTCATCGCTGTTTATTTTTTTAATAAATTCCCAATCCCTTACTTCTTTATATATTTTTAGTTGTTTTTCTAGTATTTTTATGGCCGCTTGGACATCTAATATCGCTTTATGATCATCAGCATATTCTTTTTGGCAATAAAATTTATACGCGGCCGATAAAATCGGCGGTTCCATATAATGATAAATAATTTTTGAGTCAAAAATTTTTGCCGTTGTATAATCAAAATCCATTCCTACTCTGATAAATTCCCGGCGCAGTAGCGGCAGATAAAAATCTATAATATTATATCCTCCATAACAACTATTATTAAATATTTCCCATAATTCCTGGGCCAAGTCCATAAATTTAGGCTTGTCTGATAAATCCTTGTTTTTTATGCCGTTAATTTCCGTGATTTCTTTGGAAATTTTTATTTCCGGATTAAGCAAAATATCGCCTTTTTTTATTTTGCCGTTAGGCCAAATTTTTACATAAGCGATTTCAATTATTTTATCCTTGCTAATTTCCAATCCGGTAGTTTCTAAATTAAAAATAATTAATGGTTTGTCTAATTCTATCAGATTATTAATTTTTTCAGGATTAATGTTAAACTTTTTTATTTTTAATAAATAAGACATTATTAGCATATTTAGTATTTACTTATTATTTTTTTATTTACCCCTATTAAGTTCAACTAAAGATTTATAGAAAAAATAGCCGATAATGCCGAAGGTTGCGACTGGCGTAAACCAGCTGGGAATATTAGCGCCAAAACTATCCGCCAGCATGATAACGCCCAAAGATAAAATAGAATACATGGCGCCATTTTTAAGATAAGCGTATTTTTTTATTTTAGTTATATTGCTAACGGTTATATGCCTTAAAATAAACGCGCCGATGCCGTTGCCCAGCACGATCAGCGGCACGGATAAAGTAAAAGCAAAAGCGCCAAGCACCCCGTCTATGGAAAATGTGGTGTCTATAACTTCTAAGTATAAATTTTTGCTTAGGTCGCTTAAATTATTCGCGCTGGCAATTAATTCCTTTTCACTTTGTTCGGCATTTTGTTTAAAGCCGTGAGTGATGAAAAAAACAGAAGAGCCCACAACCACGCCAAATGCCATCATCTGATTAATTTTTAGGGCATACCATACAATTATGGATAATATTACTGATACTACGGCAAAAAACCAAACGCCCTGCGAATGGAAAAATTTTTCTCCTTTGAGCCCGTAATTTTTTGGCTCTAAAAACAGCCAGTGGAAAAATAAAAATATTAAAAAAATGCCCCCGCCGGCTAAAAGAATCGGTGCGGATTTTTCAATTGATTCCAAAACTACCGGATCGTTGCTGAATGATGCCGTGAGCGCTTTAATCGGCCCGAGCGCCGGATTAGCCGCCCAAATAATCATCCAGGGCAACAGTCCTCTGATTACCAGCACTGCGAACAACATGCCCCAAAGCAAAAACCATTGGCGCGCCCGGCGGCTCATAGTGGAAAGCACTTCGGCATTGATTATAGCATTGTCTATACTGCTTATTATTTCAAATAAGCACAAGCCGCTGGCAGTTAAAATTATCGTTATCGGATTCATATAATTTTAATCGAGAGAATTCCTCGTAGCTCTGCTGCGGGGTTATGCGTGGCGAGCAGGCAGTATGATATAATTAGGTCATGACTGACCATATAATCAAAAGACATAATAAAACGGTAATATTATATCATCTTATCTGTCCGACAAAATATCGCAAAAAAGTTTTTACGGAAGAGGTGGAAAAAACTCTCAAAGAAGTTTTCGGACAGTCTGGCGCCGCCTATTTCTTTTCGGGTTTCTTCATTATAAACAAATACTTAAAACCTCTCAAATAAAAATTAAACTGCCTTGCTCTATTATGCCAAACACCTGTGTTTGAAGTTTGATTATGTCTAGTTAAACAAACTACATCAACTGGTACAAAATATTTTTCCAGTCTTGGCCAAAGTAAAAATCCAACGGCAGTAAATTTTTTCTTTATCCATTGGTCTGCGATAACCCAGCCGATTGCTTTACCGGGTTTCAAAATTCTCGCGATTTCAGAAGCTACTTTTTCTAATTCGTCATAAAATTCTGTTTTCTCACATGAAATTTTACCAATACATTTTTCATCGTCAGAATACTTAATATTATCGGAATATGGCGAATCAATAAAAACGAAATCAACAGAATTATCTTTAAGTGGGATTTTCCGAGAATCGTTTTTAATAACATCGGGACGAATAATGTTTAAGTCATAGCCGATTACTTTTCGGTTTAATTCTTTGGCGACATCAATCGTCGTCCCACTCCCGCACATTGGGTCAACAACTAAATCGCCTTCTTTTGTGTATCTCTGGAGTAAATTCCAAATAACAAAAGCAGGCGTTACTCCGTTATATTTATTATTCCCGTGTGGCTTATCGCCATAATTTTGTCTCGGAAAATCATTTTTATTTTTGAATGTAAAACTGCTTCAAATTCTGCCGAACCCAATCATAAAAATCAATCTCTAAAAATTTCAGAAAATCTTCAAATTTCCCCGCTGAAAATTCAATTTTGTTCTTTTCGCAGTACTCTTGAAATAATTTTTCTATTTCGGGGATATTTATTGTTGTTGTAAATTTTTCACTCATATTGTTATTTTTTAAAGATATTTTTGTTATGAAACTCTAAAAACGATTTTTCTGGTACAAAACGCTGGGGTAGAATAATCTTTTGATTTTTAAAACACAAAAAATAGTTCTTAACTGATTTACAATCCAAAAAATTATTTATGCAAGACGAAATGTCTATGGTGTAATCTGTTCTTATGGCAATCAATCCTCTGTCAAAAGCCCTATCGTGTAAAACATTCAAACATAAACCATTACGCGGATTCAGACGATTATTATTATCAACAGACCAAGGTATTATATGGCTTGCATTTAGCAAATCTACAAATGGCAATCCTGTGATACAACATTTATTCCCATAAGAAGTTAGAACAGCATTTCTAAAAAAGGTTTGGTTAATTCTTGATTTTACAATACTATCACGCTCTTTACCTTTTGGAAAT
>PETS01000070.1:0-8298 GCA_002781265.1 Candidatus Falkowbacteria bacterium CG02_land_8_20_14_3_00_36_14
AATCGATTAAAACCCTTTAGCCCTCTAAGCGTGTAAATTGTTTGCATATTGGCCTGCTTCGCAGTCCAATATGTGTCTGAACTTATTCACTTTTTCAGAGCTTGACAGGAGTTATTATCTATTATAATATACCCCCATAGGGTATGAATAAAATTTTCAATTTTTAATTTATAATTTTTAAATAATGAAAAGAATTAAACAAAAAAATAGTCAAAAATTAATAAATCGCATTTCCCGCATTGAAGGGCAACTGCGGGGGGTTAAGCGCATGGTTCTTGAAAAGGGGGAATGCGTTGATATTATATCGCAAATTAAAGCTATCAGGGAAGCGGCCGCCATGCTGGGAGTTCTACTTTTAAAAGATGATTTTTCCTGCAAGCGCCGAGAAGGAGAAAAAATAAATGAGCAATATTTAAAAACTTTATTTAAAATTAAATAATAATTAATTAAAAAAGGAGTTGGATGTGTATTTTTGACATTTGATATCCATAATAAATTTATGAGTAATGCCTTAGAGTTAACAAATAAAAATTTCAGCGAAGAAGTTTTAAAATCCAGTTTGCCGGTTTTGGTTGATTTTTGGGCGCCTTGGTGCGACCCGTGCCGGATAATGGCGCCGATACTGGATGAGCTGGCTGGACAGCTGGCCGGAAAAATAAAGATTGCCAAATTAAATGTAGAAGAAGCGGATAATCAGGCCTTGGCCCAAGAATATAATATTCAAAGCATTCCTAATATGAAATTATTTAAAGGCGGGAAAGTTATTAATGAATATATCGGCTTAAAAGAAAAAGAATCATTCGCCAAAGAATTAGAAGAGGCGATTAAATAATTTAACTCCACCCCAACCCCCTGCCTGCCCGGCCTGCTTCGCCATTGCTTTAGCGAGGCGAGCAGGCAGGCCCTTTTATCAAGGGGGTAAAATATATACTTGCATTATTTTTTTATTTTGCTATACTACATCTCATAGTAGATATAAGCTTATGAGTATAAAAAAATTTGGAAAACCGTTGGGAGAATTAGAGGAAGAGATTATGGAAACTGTGTGGAAATTAAAAAGTGCGTCAGTGCGCGATGTTTTGGCTGTTTTAGAAAAGAAAAGGAAAATCGCCTACACTACTGTCATGACCGTTATGGCCAGATTGTGCCAAAAAGGAATTTTGCAGAGAAAGATGAACGGCCATGACGCTTATATTTACAAGCCAGTGCAATGCAAGGAAAAATTTTTATCCTCCGCCTCAAAAAATATTATCAGCCACTTAATTAAAGAATTCGGCGAAGATATGGCCGTCGCCCAGTTTATTGATGTTTTAGAAAGCGCTAATATAAAAAAATCAAGGCAGTGGCGGCAAAGATTAAGAGAAATAATAAAATAATTTTTTATGCTTAATTATAATAAGAAAGCCAACATAATATTTTCGCAGATAATGTTGTTAGGGATAGGCTTTGCTTCGTTCTTTATATTTTTAGGATATATTTTTTATTCTAATTTAAGCATGATAGAAAGCTCTTGGCTGGGAAAATTGGAATCAATTTGCGGATGTACCAGTCATTTTAATTTTTTCCATCATCCTTGGATTTTTACCGCTTTATTTTTTATAGGGGCTGGCTTATTGGCAATTTTTTCAATATTTATATTTAAAATAATTAAAATTATCAAGTCAACCAACAATTTTATTAAAGTTGTTATTAAAAATAAAAAAAGAATTATTTCTTCAAAGTTAGCCAAAGAAATTTATCCCCTTAAATTAAATAATAAAATTATTGAAATCAGCGATCAGCGCTTTATAATTTTTTGTTATGGCTTTTTTAGGCCTAAAATATGCATCTCCGACGATTTAGTGGCCAAATTAGACCCGATTGAATTAAAGGCGGTATTAAATCATGAAAAGCATCATTTAGAGAGCTTGGCGCCGATTAAACTATTATTTATAAAAATTATAAATAAGGTTTTATTTTTTGTGCCCGGCGTTAGCCAGCTGGCTAATGAATACGCCGTGATTTTAGAACTAGCCGCTGACGAGAGGGCCACTAATAATTTTGGCGATAAAAATCCATTGGCGCGCGCTTTATATAAGATTATCAAATGGAGAGAAAAAATATTGATTGAAGAGAGTCTAGCGGTTTCTTTTTTTGAGAGCACCCTGGAAGAAAGAATCAAGAAGCTTGAAGGCGGTGAAATATCAAAAAGTTTAATATTAAATACGGCAAAATTATTTGCCGGCATATTAATATTGGCAGTTTCTTTTATGGCTATTAATATTTTTTCCAATTTTTCCAAAGCCGCTGCTTTAAACCACGATGACAAGGTTTGCCTGGATTCCCGCCAGCATTCAGAGTATCAGTGCCGGGAATTAGTAAATAGCATCTGCGCTATGAATTATAGCTACGAAAGCCAGTTTTGCGAGGAAATAAAAATGAAATAATCAAATTGTGGATAAACGCCCTTGACGAAAAATAAGTTATCTACTACACTGTATAGTAGATAAAATGGCAATTATGAAAAAGATAGTAATTTTATTAATAATTAATATTATCATTATATTATTAGCGGCCATAATCGGATTGAGCGTAGCTTATTATTTTTATAAAATTAATTAATAAAATAAAAAGTTTATTTAATCTATTATTACAATTAATAAAATAAATTAAAATTAAATAAACTCTAAAAATTATGGAAAAAAATCAAAAGCAAAGTTTCGGCTTAGGCCTAGCCATCGGCATAGCCGCCGTATCATTAATCGGCTTTGTAATTATGGGTGTGGCTTATGTACAAAAAGGTAATAACACCAATACTGCAGATTCAGACAAAGAAGCTGCTGTCGCTGACAAAAATGAACCAACCACCCCTCCGCCTGCTCCTGACCCTGCTCCAGAAGTTGACTTAAAAAAATTAGAAGTCAGAAACAGTGAATATATCAGAGGCAAGAAAGACGCTCCGGTGACCGTCATTACTTACTCAGATTATCAATGCCCTTTTTGTTCCCGGTTCCATGATACTATGAAGCAGGTAATAGCCGATTACCCCAATAAAGTTAGATGGGTTTATAGGAGTTTTCCTTTAAGCAGCCTCCATCCTTACGCGCAAAAAGCGGCGGAAGCGGCTGAATGCGCCGGAGAACAAAATAAATTTTGGGAATATACTGACGAAATTTTTGCCAATCAGGCAAGTTTAAACAATGATTATCTGACCACCGCGGCTAAAAATATAAAATTAAATACGACAAAATTTGAGAGTTGTTTGAATGACGGCAAATACGTGGCTAAAGTTAAAAGCGATTTTTCCGAAGGCCAATCTTTAGGCGTTAACGGCACTCCGGGTAGCTTCATCAACGGTCAGTCGGTAAAAGGAGCCCTCCCTTATGAGAACATAAAAGCTATTATTGATAGCTTATAAATATAATAAATTAATAATATGATTAATATAGCTAATTATAAAATTAGCGAAAGGATTTCTGACGATAAAAAATATCAATTAGAAGCAGAAATGGGAGTATTCGCAGGCGTTAAAGATGTTATAATAAACAGTCGTAAAGATAATATAGAAATAAAGTTTAATGCCAAAAAAATTTCAAAAGATAAACTTAAGGGGAAATTAATTGGTTTAGGATTGAAGCTAATTGATGCAGATTTAAGCAAAAACGAAAACAAAGAAAATAAGATTCAGGGAAAAATATTTACCGTCAAAGGTATGCATTGCGCTTCCTGCGAGATATTGATTGAAAACAAGTTGCTTAAAAATCCGGCCATAAAATCAGTGGAGGCCTCTGCCCCCAAAGGCAGTGTCGTGGTTGAATATATAGGGAAGGCGCCATCAATAGAAAATTTAAATAATAAGTTTAAAAATGACGGTTATATTTTTAATGAAGAAAAAAACGCTGATCTCCGCAGTAAAAAAATAGAAAATAAAAGCGATATGATAATTAACCATCGGAAGCTAAATAATTATTTTATAGTCGCCGGATTTTCAATTATTTTTATCGCTTTATTTTTATTTCTTAATAAATCAGGTTTGGCCGCTTTAGTCAGCGTTAATAGCGCTACCGCTTTGCCGGTGTTTATTCTATTCGGTTTATTAGCCGGATTTTCCAGTTGTTCGGCTTTGGTCGGCGGCATAATACTGGCCATGTCAAAACAGTGGTCCGATCTTTATTCTACCAATAATTCAATTATTAAGAAATTTGAACCGTACCTTCTTTTCAACGCCGGTCGGTTAATTTCCTATGGATTATTAGGCGCGTTATTAGGAGTAATAGGAAGTTTTTTCCAGATTTCTTTAACCTTTACTTCTTATTTGGTAATTATTATATCCGTTATAATGCTATTTTTAGGTCTGCAGATGCTGGGAGTTAAACGTTTCCAGAAATTCCAATTTACCATGCCTAAATTTATTACCCGCTATGTGGCTGATGAAAAAAATTTTAATGGCAAGTATATGCCGGCTATTATGGGAGCGGCTACATTTATTCTTCCCTGCGGTTTTACAATCACGGCCCAGGGGCTCGCCCTAATATCCGGTAGCGCAATACAAGCCGGGTTAATTATGTTTTTCTTTGCTTTAGGCACTTTGCCGGCTTTGCTGATTATCGGCTTATCAAGCGTAAAATTTACCAATCAGCCCCATTTGGCTGACAGATTTTTAAAAATTGCGGGTATAATAGTTTTATTTTTTGCTATTTTTAATATTAATTCCCAGCTTAACGCGCTGGGATTAAAAAGCTTGGATGATATAAATTTTAATAAAATACAAAAAACAAAAGCGCTAGCGGACGGCTTTCCGCCTATTGTTGACGGCAAACAAATAGTAAAAATGGATGCTTCCAGCAGCGGGTACAGCCCCAATAAGCTTAAAGTTCA
Organism: Candidatus Falkowbacteria bacterium CG02_land_8_20_14_3_00_36_14; assembly: GCA_002781265.1. GTDB lineage: Bacteria > Patescibacteriota > Patescibacteriia > Patescibacteriales > UM-FILTER-36-11 > UM-FILTER-36-11. The sequence continues at coordinate 4,858 of PETS01000070.1, forward strand.
GGCGGGTATTCCGGTAAGATGGGAAATTACCGATAGAGGAACAAGCGGATGCACAAACGCGGTAATATCGCGAGGGCTTTTTGACGGACAGATTGATTTAACTCCCGGTAAAACAAGCATTAAAGAATTCATCCCGCCAAAAGCCGGGAGCTATAAATTTAGTTGTTGGATGGGTATGGTATCAGGAATTATGGATGTGGTAGATGCTAATAACAATAATGGTACTGTCGCCAATTAAATTTTTTTATCTAAAATTAGCAAAAATAATTTTATTTGATTTTTGTCAAATTTGGCTAATCTTAAAAATAATTTTTTGAAAAATTTTTACATTGGCGACACGGCCATAATGCAGTACAGGCCGCGGTTGATACTAATGATAAAATTATCTCTTCCGGGGTCAAGGGTTGCGGGTGCGGCGGAGGCGGATCAGGAAGCTGTGGCGGATAAAATATAATATAATAACCGTCATTCTGAATGTAGTGAAGAATACCGTTGTAAAACGAATAGTGTGCAAACCCTGGGATCCCTGCCTGCCGGCAGGCGGGCTTCGCCGCTAATTTTCCTCAGGATGATAAAAAAATTTATGCAGAAAATTAAATTACAAATTAAAGGCATACGCTCTATTTCCCGCTCCGGTTTAATTGAAAACAAATTAAAAGATTTTGACGGAGTGGCGATGGTTAAAGTTAACAATGAATCCGGTAAAGCCGTGGTAATTTATGATGAGAATAAAATAGAAGCGGATAAAATAAAAAGAGCGGTAGAAAAAGCTGGTGATTATAAGGTAGAAATTATTGCCGAAGAAAGAGAAGAAACAGAAGATAAAACACAGCTAGAAAAAGAAAATAAAAAAGAAAAATCAAATCTTTCTTCAAATATTTCATTGATAATGGGAATTGTGGCCGGTGTTTGTATTATTTCCGTTATTTTGAACATTGTATTATTAATAACAGTTTTCAATAAATAGAAAATTATTATAGAGGATTATTAATTTAAAATTTATGAAAAAAATATTAATTTTAATTATTTTATTAAATTTTATATTTCCTTTCAGCGTTTCGGCCGATTATGACGGCTACGGGCAGATGATGGGCGGTTTTGGATTTTTCGGCCTGGGATGGATTTTTATGACATTTTTCTGGGTATTGGTTTTATTTGGAATTGTCGCTTTAATAAAGTGGATGGTTGGCCAAGGCGGAAAGCTGGGAAAAAACAATCAGGGGAAAACATCGCTGGATATCTTAAAAGAGCGCTACGCCAAAGGCGAGATGGATAAAAAAGAATTTGAAGAGAAAAAGAAAGATTTAATGTAATTATTATAAATAAAATAAAAAATGAAAAAAATATTATTATTTATTTTAGCGTTAATTTTGTCGGGTTGTTCTCAAATTAATAAATCTGAAAATAATACTGAAGAAAAAGTTAATAAAGCGACTTTAGAAGATAATAATGGGAACAGCGGCGCGGAAAAAGAATTTACAATTATGGCTAAAAAGTGGACGTTTGATCCGGTTGTAATTACTGTCAATCAGGGCGACAAAGTTAAATTAAATATAAAAAGCATTGACGTTGCCCACGGCATCGTTATTTCCGAATTTAACGTTGATGAAAGATTAGAGCCGGGTAAAATCATTAATATAGAATTTACGGCCAATAAAACGGGAGAATTTGATTTTTTCTGCAATGTATTTTGCGGTGAGGGCCACAAGGACATGAAAGGTAAATTAATTGTTGAATAATTTATATTAAATTAAAAATTAGTTAGTTTAAATAAAGACATATGAAAAAAGAAACAATTAAAATTAAAGGCATGCATTGCGCTTCTTGTGCGCTTAATATATCCCATAATTTAAATAAACAGCCTGGGGTTAAATCGGCCGAGGTGAATTACGCGACGGAAAAGGCGGTAGTGGAATATGAAGAGGATAAAATCAGCTTAGACGGCATTAAAAAGACAGTGGTTGATACCGGCTATAGCGTAATGGATGAAAATACGCATAAAGAGCATGGGCATAAGCACGGAGAGGATGAGGAGGAGAAAAAGCAAAAATTAAAAGTTATTTTGTCAATTTTATTCTCTATTCCGGTGATAATAAGAATGTTTTGGATGTGGGAAGCGCCGGGAGAATTTTTGGGCGCGTCCATGACCAATTGGATAATACACGATTTAACTTTTATAGTGGTTTTTATATTCGGCTGGCAGTTCCATAAGAATACTTACAAACAAGCCAAGCAAGGCCAGGCCAGCATGGATAGTTTAATATCCCTGGGCACCTTAGCCGCTTATTTTTACAGTTTATGGTTCATGTTTATGGGCGGCCATTTATATTTTGAAGCCGCCGTAGCTATTACCTCCTTGATTTTATTAGGTAAATATTTAGAAGTAAAAACCAAGGGGCGGGCCAGTCAGGCGATGCGTAAATTAATGGAATTGGGAGCGAAAAAAGCCAGATTAGTTGACTCAAGCGGCCGGGAAATTGAAACTGATATTAATGAAATAAAAGTGGGCGATATAATTTTAGTTAAGCCCAGCGAGAAAATACCGCTGGACGGAGAAGTGATTGAAGGCTATTCCAGTGTTGACGAATCTATGCTGACGGGCGAGAGCTTGCCGGTGGGAAAAGCCAAAGGCAATAAGGTTTTTGGCGCGACCATTAATCAAAACGGAGTTTTAAAAATAAAAATAACCCAAGTTGGCAAAGATACTATATTGGCGCAGATTATAAAAACCGTGGAAGAGGCACAGAATTTTAAGGCGCCGATTCAGAAATTAGCTGATCGCATCGCTGGCGTATTTGTGCCGGTCGTTATCGTGATTGCCATATTAACCTTAGCTGGCTGGATGATTGCCACCGGTGATTTTTCCAGGGGCTTAATCTATGCTGTCGCAGTTTTAGTAATTGCCTGTCCTTGCGCGTTGGGTATAGCGACGCCGATTGCCGTTATGGTCGGCACCAGCGTCGGCGCTAGAAATGGTATATTAATAAAAAACGGCGAAAGTTTTGAGAAAGCCAAGAATATAGATATAGTCATTTTTGATAAAACCGGCACCTTAACTTTAGGTAAGCCCAAATTGGGGAAAATAATAGTAAATAAAAATTTTGATTTTGATGCCAATCGTATTTTAAAAATCGGCGCTTCGCTGGCTATAAATTCCGAACATCCTTTATCGCAAGCCGTGGCCAAATTGGCGAAAGAGAAAAAAATTGAATTGGCCAATATAGAAAACTTTGAAGAGAAATCAGGCCAGGGCATAATGGGAAGATGCGCAATCCACAAAGAAAAATTATTATTAGGCAATAAAAAATTGATGGAAGATAGCGTCATAAATACAAGCTGGCTGGATGAGATTTTTGAAGAAAATAAAAACGAGGGCGGGACAATTATTTTTGTCGCCCATGGCGAGAAAATAATCGGCGCGTTTTTAATCGCTGATGAAAT
>PETS01000070.1:8324-9186 GCA_002781265.1 Candidatus Falkowbacteria bacterium CG02_land_8_20_14_3_00_36_14
TCGCTGATGAAATAAAAGACAGCGCCAAAGAAACAATTGTTAAAATAAAAGAAATGGGATTAACGCCGATGATGATCAGCGGCGATAATAAAAATACGGCGCAAGCGGTGGCTAAAATAATCGGTTTGGATAAATTTATTGCCGAAGTCCTGCCTCATGAGAAACAAATAGAGGTTAAAAAATTACAAGAGCAGGGCAAAAAAGTGGTGTTTGTCGGCGATGGCATTAATGACGCGCCTTCTTTAGTGCAGTCGGATTTAGGCATTGCTATGGGTTCCGGCACGGACATTGCCAAGGAATCGGGGAATATTATAATTATGAAAAACGATCCAATCAAGGTGGTGGAAGCCATTAAGCTTTCCCAAAAAACTTTTAAAATAATAAAACAAAACCTCTTCTGGGCGTTTTTCTATAATGTGCTGGCTATTCCCCTGGCCATTGCCGGCATGGTTACGCCTATGATCGCCGCCGTTGCCATGAGCGCTTCTTCTATAACGGTTATCAGTAATAGTTTGCGGATTTATAAGGAATAAATTTTCTTGTCATTGCGGGCTCTGACCCGAAATCCAGAGTTTAGCGGCAGGTAAATGAATATGTTAGAAATAAGTGGTTGATAAAACGTTAGTTATATATCTATATTTCTACAGCTCACTCCTTAATCCTTGGCTCGGAAGTCGATATAGCAAATAAGTAATTTTTAACAGCTCCTACCTTTTTACTATACTATTTTTTTGCAAAAAGAAAGCCCGCATTCATTTAAATGCGGGCTGTTAGTAATGAGCTATTTATTGGTTATGAATAATAAGTTAACTTTTATTCCATAACCCCCATCTTTTATTAATATTATAAGGAGAGAAGGAGA
>PETS01000023.1:0-492 GCA_002781265.1 Candidatus Falkowbacteria bacterium CG02_land_8_20_14_3_00_36_14
ATTTCTATTTCACCTTTACAGACTAATAAATAAATTGGACAAAAATTAAATTTTATGTTAAATATAAGGCAAGAAATAAATCGATCTTTTTATTAATTGTATAATATAAAAAAGGGGGAAAGTATAATGAACTTTAATCGCTTATTTTTTAGAAGTATAAAGAAAGAAACGCCAATAAGGCAAATGAATTATCGAGAAAAGCATTTTGCTTTTCCCAACAAAGAAGAAGACGCAAGGTTATTTCTTGAAGAACTTGAAAAACGCGTAAAAAAAACTTTTTTAAATAGCAGCCGGCAAGAAATTGATTTAGCTAATTTTATAGTAAAAGCAATAAAGGATAACAAAAAAATAACTATAAGTTTAAACAATCTACAGGAAAGTTCTCTTTTTGGTGTAGGATTAGGGGCGGGAACTTTCAATATTGTATGTAATAAGATTGAAAGGGAAATAAGTAAGATATTAAATACTTTAGATGTTAATTGTTTTTAATGC
>PETS01000023.1:521-1483 GCA_002781265.1 Candidatus Falkowbacteria bacterium CG02_land_8_20_14_3_00_36_14
AAAAATCGTAATATGTTAAAAAGAAAGGGGCAAAAAAGATATATAAAAAAATAGCAACTTAAAAGGGCTAAAATTATGGCCCTTATTTTTTTGATTTATTCAGCATTTTCATTGCCGGATATTCTAGAAAGCGCTGGATAAATTTTATTTTTTAAGGTATATTATTATATAGCACATTTAACAACATGCAATAAATAATAAATAAGGAGGGAGTATGATTATAGCGGAAGGAGGAACAAGGCTTTTAAAAGATTTTTTTGCGAAAAAAATTGGCAATGAAATGCTTAAAATGGAATTTCATAATCCGGTAATTTTTAATTTTTTGGTCCAGCTTTTGACGATTTATTGTCATAATACACCATCGCATAATGTTTTTTGCGCGAGGAAAGAAGAGGCCATCGGCGTTGATTTATTAAAGATGTCTGCAGGTGATATATTTTTTACTAATATTTCAGATGAATTATGCAAGGAAATTATAAAAATTAAAGCGGAAAGATTATTAATATCTTTAGGAATTTTTCCGGAAAGCTTGTTGGCCGGTGGCAAAAGGGCGGTTAGCTACAGCTATTATTTACAAATAGAAAAAGCATTAGTTAACATACTGTCAGAATTAGTTTTGGAACCGGAATGGGCCGAAGTGGATAAAAATTTTATGCCAGTTATAACAACTATGTACCGCGCCAGATTGCAAATGAATTTTAAAATACCAGAAATGTCAATTCAACAAGAATTAATCAGAGCCAGTAGAAAGCCTTTAATATAAAATTAACGGAAATAAAAGCACAGCTATTATCAGCTGCGCTTTTTTTATTATTTCTTTAATTCTTTTTTAAACCAATCCACATAGGGAATTTTTACCGGGTCAACTTCGTTCAGCATAGCCAGATAAAAAGTAATCCAAGTGCCGATTTGTAGCATTTCAAAGGCTTGTTTAAACTTTGTTTCTCCGGTTAATTTGTATT
>PETS01000027.1 GCA_002781265.1 Candidatus Falkowbacteria bacterium CG02_land_8_20_14_3_00_36_14
TAAATTGCTTTGAATTACGAAAATAATCAAAATCCGCAAAGTGGTGTAAAATAGTATATAGAAAGCCATTTGACTTTCAGCGCTAAATTATACCACTATGAAGACTCAGATTAAGATATATGAAGACCTAAAAACGGTGGTTAAGTTTTTCTCCAAGCAATTAAAATTTGATAAGTTTCTAAATAAAACCGGTCGAAAATTAGCCGTGGCGATTGATGAAATCATCGCTCTGTCATTATTCAAGCAAACCCAAAACATCGCCACCAAAAAATCAATTTACCAAATGTTTAAAAATAATCTGAATTGTTCCTACAAAACTTTGGTTGTCAATATGAGCCGATGGACGATGTTGGCCGCCGTCATCATCGCCCTGCTCATGAAAATTAACCGCAATAACCAGCATCTCGCCAAACATATTGATTTTACGGATATTCCGGTCTGCTTGTTTAAAAATGCCAACGCCCACAAAACAATGAAAGGGCTGGCAAAGTTCGGACGCAGTTCAAAAGGAACATTTTTCGGGCTAAAACTGCATATAGTGGCAGATCTGAAACGAAAACTGTTGTCCCTGAAATTCACTGCCGGAAACATTGACGACCGCGAAGTGGTCATAGAGCTTACCGAAGAAATCGTTGGCTATCTCATTGCCGACGCCGGCTACATTAAAGAGAAATTGCAGAAAGAATACTATCAGGAAGGCAGACGGATTATGATTGCCAAACCCAGGAGCAACATGAAAAAAATAATGACTGAATTTGAACAAAAACTGTACGATACCAGGATACTCATTGAACTGAATTTCAGAAACCTAAAAATGTTTTACGGGCTCGTTGCCAGCCTGCCCAGATCAATAGACGGCTATTTGTTTAATTATATATACAGCCTATTGGCTTATCAAATCGCTTAAATTGTGAAAGAGAAAAATACTACAATCATCCATGCTAATGAACAAATTTGGACAATCCAAATTGATTTTACATTGCCTGAATTTATTCATTAATATTCTTAATCGCTTCGCGATTAAGACAACGAAACTTAGTTTCGTAATTCA
>PETS01000127.1:0-19656 GCA_002781265.1 Candidatus Falkowbacteria bacterium CG02_land_8_20_14_3_00_36_14
AAACAACCGTCCAAGAAAAAAATTAAATTATTTAACTCCCAATGAAGTAATTGCTGAATATATTGAAAGTGGTGCAGTTAAACCTTGAATTTACCTTTGACAAAAATATAATAAATTGCTAATTTTATAGCGATATATAGACGATTTTTGGCAAATTAAATTATATTAATTGTTTTTTGAATAAGGAGAAAATCTATGAACTGTTGGGAATTTATAAAATGCGGTCGCGAAGAAGGCGGAAATATAGTAAATGAATTTGGTGTATGTCCCGCTTATCCAAACGGCGGGACAAAATGTGCCGAAGTAGCTGGCACTTTATGCCAAGAAAAGGTAGAAGGTGCCTTTACCAAGATAAAAGATTGTAGAAAATGCCTCTTTTTTAAAAGTGAATATTACGGAGGAAGTAGAGGTGCTATAATAAAATAGAAATAAATTTTTTCATAACCTATCTTTTTTAGATAGGTTTTTTTTGACAAAATCGGCGTATGTGTTAATTTGAATATAATCAAGAAAAAAATAGACGATCTTTGAAATCTTATATTTTGAAATCTTATATAAGGAGAAAGAAGATGATTTTAATTGTTGATTTTGGTAGCCAGTATATTCAGTTTATTGCCCGTCGTATTCGCGAAAGCAAAGTTTATTGTGAAGTTTATCCATTCCACAAAATTACCGAACAACTTATTGAAGAATTTTCGCCCCGGGGTATAATTTTATCAGGCGGACCCGCTTCAGTTAACGATGAAAATGCTCCTAAAATACCAGATTGGATATTTAATCTAAGAGTGCCGATTTTAGGCATATGTTATGGTTTTCAGTATATGGCGCATTTTTTTGGCGGCATAGTTAAAAAGTCAGATAATAGAGAGTATGGCAAAGCACATCTAATTAATATTGAAGATTGTATTTTACTTAATGGTGCGTGTGATTTTGGCTGTAATCAAATTTGGATGAGCCATGGCGACGTGATGACTTTGTGTCCAAAAGATTTTAAAATTGCGGGGTGGAGTAACCGTCATCCGGCGGTAATTATTAATGAAAAAAGGAAATTATATGCATTACAATTTCATCCAGAAGTAGCCCATACCCAGGATGGAGTAAAAATTTTAAATAATTTTATTTATAAGATATGTGGATGTTTAAGCGATTGGACTATGAGATCATTTCAGGATGATGCTATCGCAAAAATTCAAAATCAAGTTGGAGATGGCTCGGTTATATCAGCGATATCAGGTGGAGTGGATTCTTCTGTTTCATCTACATTAATACATAAGGCGATTGGCAACCAGATTACTTGTGTTTTTGTGGATAATGGTTTAACGAGATTGGGTGAAGTAGAACAGGTCGAAAAATCGTTACGCAGTTTGGGTATGAAATTGATTATTAAAGACGCTTCTGATTTATTTTTAAAAAGATTAAAAGGCGTAGTAGATCCGGAGAAAAAAAGAAAAGTAATCGGTGTGACATTTATTGAAGTATTTAAAACCGTAGCTGATGGAATTGGAGGCGCTAAATTTCTTGGACAGGGGACACTTTATCCAGATGTGATAGAATCTGTTACTGTATTTGGTGGAGGAACTGCTCCTATAAAATCTCATCATAATGTTGGCGGTCTGCCAGCACATATGGACATGGAATTAGTTGAGCCCTTAAGAATGCTTTTTAAAGATGAAGTTAGAATTTTAGGCAAAGAATTGGGGATACCTGATGATATCTTGGGACGTTGGCCTTTTCCTGGTCCGGGGTTGGCTATTCGGATTTTTTCACAGGAAGTTACGCCTTATAAACTAGAACTTTGCCGTAAAGCTGATGCTATTTTTACTCAAGAAGTCCGTAAAGCCGGATTATATAATAAGATTTGGCAAGGATTTGCAGGCATTCCGCCCGGAAGAACAGTTGGAGTTATGGGGGACGAAAGGACTTATGATTATACATTTGCTTTACGGGCTGTAATTTCTACGGACGGTATGACGGCTGATGCCTTTGAATTCCCGCAAGGTTTTATAAATTCAGTTGTTACAAAGATAATAAACGAAGTTCCAGGGTTAAATCGTGGTTACTATGATTATACATCAAAACCACCTGGAACTATTGAATGGGAATAATATTTATATCTATGCGGGCAAACAAAAGCCCGCATTTTTTTGACAAAATAAGGTTTTTTGGTTAAATTTAATTATAATTAGGTTAGTAAATATTTATTAGATCTTTTTAAATAAATAGGAGAAATTAGCATGAAAAAAAAGACGGAAGAAGAAATTCTTAATGAATTTAAAAAAGAAGTCAAAGAATATAAAATAAAAACTAAAGGAATGACCAAGGCAGAAAAATCTCGCAAGTTTTTTAGAATAAGTGAAGATACTATGAAAGAAATGCAGGCACAGTCAAGATTTTGTTTTAGAGGTCTTTTGCCATAGTCGTAATATTTTAAGAAATTTTTATAATCCCGTAGTTTTTTTACGGGATTTTTCTTTTGACAAAATGTATTATTTTAAGCTAAAATATAATAAAGATTGAGGATTTTAAGTTCTTAAATCCTCCAAACCTTCTTAACTAATAGGGCGAAAATTTTTATGCAAAAAAAAGAACAAAAAATAAAACAAACAAACCCTTTTTCCGAAATGGAAGAGGAGGTTTTGGATTTTTGGGATAAGGGAAAGATATTTGAAAAGAGTGTAAATAGACCTCACCCCAACCCTCTCCTTAGTAAGGAGAGGGGGAATAAAAAAACCTTTCTTACCCCTGCCTATCCAGCAGGCAGGCCCCTTACCATGGGGGCAGAAAAGAATAGGAAGGATTATGTTTTTTATGACGGCCCACCGTTTGCCACCGGGCTTCCCCATTACGGCCATATCGTGGCCAGTTTAATGAAAGACGTGGTGCCTAGATATTGGACAATGAACGGCTATCGGGTAGAAAGAAAATGGGGCTGGGACTGCCATGGCTTGCCGATTGAAAATATCGTGGAAAAAGAAATGGGATCCAAAAGTAAAAAAGATATTGAAGCAGCCGGCATAGACAAATTTAACGAAATTTGCCGGACAAAAGTTTTAAGCTATGTGGAGGATTGGAAAAAAATAATCAAAAGATTAGGGCGCTGGGCGGATATGGAAAATGCCTATAAGACCATGGATCTTTCCTATATGGAATCGGTTTGGTGGGTGTTTAAAGAATTGTATGATAAGGGTTTGATTTATGAGGGCTACCGCTCTATGCATATCTGTCCGCGCTGTGAAACCACTTTATCCCAGCAGGAAGTGGCGGAGGGATACAAAGATATTAAGGATTTGTCGGCAGTGGTGAAGTTTGAACTTCTAAGTCCCATTGGCAAGGGGCCTGCCTGCCGGACAAGGGGTATGGGTGATTTTGACGTCATTCTGAACGAAGCGGAGCGTAATGAAGAATCTCGTGGGGAAAAGACGGGATCCTTCGCTGGCGCTCAGGATGACAGTAGTAAAGTTTATATCCTCGCTTGGACGACTACGCCATGGACTTTAATTGGCAATGTGGCTTTGGCGGTGGGGGAGGATATTGATTATGTGAAAATTAAATATAATAACTTGCGAATAGGACTAGAATCTGTAAGAAGTGGAAAAGGAGAAGAAATAAAACGTTCAGTTATAACTCCAGGCGTGTATATATTAGCTAAAGATATTGTTTGGAAAAATTTGAATTCAAATGGACTAATAAAAGATCTAATAAGTTTAGTTACTTATAAAATGGATCTTGAAAGAGATTTAGTTAATTCTTTTAGGGAAGTTAGAAAAAAATATGGCAACATAGAAGGAGCTCAAAGAGACAATAGAGCAAGAAATTATTTTTTTAAAAAATATGGAAAACAATATGGATTTGAAGTAATTAAGGGTAAAGATTTAATCGGCAAAAAATATAAACCGCTTTTTGATTATTATATATCTAAAAGAAGTTCGACCTCCAAGAGGGAGGTCGAACTTCCAAATCAAAATAACGGCTGGAAAATATATGGAGCGGATTTTGTGACAACGGACGAAGGCACGGGCGTTGTCCATATCGCGCCGGCATTCGGCGAGGATGATATGAATTTAGCAAAAGAATATAATTTGCCTTTTATCCAGCATGTGGGCATGGACGGAGTAATTAAAGAAGAAGCAAAGGATTTTTCCGGCATGCACGTTAAACCAATAGAAGACCACATGAAAACAGATATTGAAATTATAAAATATTTAGCGCATCATAATTTATTATTTTCCAAAGAAAAATACGAACATAGCTATCCGCATTGCTGGCGGTGTGAAACTCCGTTGATTAATTACGCGACTTCTTCTTGGTTTGTTAGTATTTTAAAAATTAAAGATAAGATGCTTAAAACCGCAAAAACCATAAACTGGTCACCAGCTCATATTAAAGAGGGCCGTTTTGGCAAATGGCTGAAAGGCGCGCGTGATTGGTCAATTAGCCGGCAGAGGTTTTGGGCAAGCGTTATTCCAATTTGGAGATGCGATACTGAGTTAAAAGTTGAAAGTCAAAAGTTGAAAGTCAGTTGTAGGAATATTAAGGTTTTTGGGTCTATTAAAGAGTTAGAGGATGTCAGCGGTAAAAAGGTAGAAGATTTGCATAAGCATGCGGTAGATAAAATTACTTTTTTTTGCGAGAAGTGCGGCGGTACGATGAAACGGGTGCCGGATGTACTTGACTGTTGGTTTGAATCCGGTTCCATGCCTTACGCGCAGATGCATTATCCTTTTGAAAATAAGGAAAAGTTTGAAAATAATTTTCCAGCCGAGTTTATTGCCGAGGGCTCGGACCAGACGCGAGCGTGGTTTTATTATCTACATGCCATCGCTAACGGCATAAAAAAGACGCACGCTTTTAAAAATGTGATTGTTAATGGCATAGTGCTGGCCGAAGATGGCAAGAAGATGGCGAAAAGATTAAATAATTATCCCGACCCCAGTTTTATTTTTAACCAATACGGCGCGGACGCTCTGCGCTATTATCTTTTAACTTCGCCGGTGATGCTGGCTGATAATTTGTGTTTTTCCGAAGGCGGCGTTAAAGACGCTTTGAGAAAGGTTAATATGATCCTTTGGAATGTTTATAAGTTTTATGAGCTTTTTGCCAAATTTCCCGTGTCATTACGAGGAGCAATAGCGACAAAGCAATTTCAGTTAGAGCAGCTTACCGAGATAGCCGCGCTCCCTTCGGTCGCTCGCAATGACAATGTATTGGATAAATGGATTTTATCCAGATTGAATCAGTTGATTGGCGAGGTGATGGAGAATATGAAAAAATATAACCTACCCAAAGCTACCCGGCCGATTGGAGAGTTTGTTAATGATTTATCAACTTGGTATATCCGCCGTTCGCGAGACAGATTTAAAGGAGATGATAAAAAAGACAAAGAAGCGGCTTTACAAACCACCGGCTATGTTTTATTGCAATTAGCCAAAGTGATGGCGCCATTTATGCCGTTTATGGCCGAGCAAGTTTGGCAGAAAGTATCGGGGAATAATTTTAAAGATGATAATCAGAGCGTGCATTTGGAAGGATGGCCGTCCTACGCTGAAGCTCCGAATGGCAAGCCGGAAACACAAAACATAATTAAAGAGATGGAGATGGTAAGGAAAATTGTGGAATTAGGGTTGGCTAAAAGGGACGAAGCCGGGATTAAAGTCAAGCAGCCGTTACAACAATTAAAAATTAATAATTTACAATTAACAATTAGAGAGGAACATGAAAAATTAATAAAAGATGAATTAAACATTAAGAAGATAATTATTAAAAAAGGTAAAGGAGAATTGTCTGCTGAAATATCTTCTGAGATAACCCTAGAGTTGAAAATGGAAGGAATGGCCAGGGAAATAGTTCGTTTTATAAATACTTTGCGCAAAAATGCCGGCATGACCATTCAGGACAGAATGATAGTTTACTGGCAAAGCGATAATAAAGAAATTAGAGAAGTGTTTAAAAAATACGGAAAAGAAATAATTAAAGAAACTTTAAGCCGTGAATTGGTTGAGGGATTGGGCGATGAAGTTCAAGATAAAAAAGAAGTTAAGATTGACGGCCTGGATATAATTTTAGGAATTAAAAAATTATAAAAAAATATGGCTAAAGCATTAGTGCTATTATCCGGCGGATTAGATTCAATGCTATCTGCCAGAGTGTTAATGGAGCAAGGCGTAAAAGTCACCGGGCTTACGTTTACCAGCCATTTTTTTGGAGCGGCTAAAGCGCGTAAAGCGGCTGAACAATTGGGTATTGAATTAAAAGAAGTTGATTTTAAAAAAGAACATTTGCAAATGGTAAAAAATCCAAAATACGGATACGGCAAGAATATGAATCCTTGCATTGACTGCCATAGTTTAATGCTCCGGTATGCCAAGAAATACCTCGCCCAACCCTCTCCTTGCCAAGGAGAGGAAAAGGTTTATGATTTAATCGCGACTGGCGAAATTTTAGGCCAGCGGCCGATGTCGCAGAATAAAGAAGCCTTAAAAACAGTTGCAGATTATTCTGGGATTGGAGACAGGGTGGTAAGGCCTTTATCGGCAAAATTATTAGAGGAAACCGCGCCGGAGAAGGAGGGCTTGTTAATTAGGGGAAAATTATTAGGTATCAGCGGCCGCAATCGGAAAAAGCAGATTGAATTGGTAAAAAAATTCAAAATTAAAGAATATGCCAGCCCCGGCGGCGGCTGCTTATTAACCGATCCGGCTTTTTCCGAGCGATTAATCAATTTATTTGATTATTGGCCCGATTGCGCCGGCAATGACGTTGAACTATTAAAATACGGACGGGTCATTTGGCTGAAATTGAAAAAAAGCAGAGATAATGTTAAAGTATTAGTAGTTATCGGGAGAAATAAGGAAGACAATGAAATGCTTGAAAAGTTAGCAAGAAAAGGAGATGTTTTAATAGAATTAAAAAATGAGATGGGACCGACAACGTTAGTTAGAATGTTGAATAATAAATCAAGAATAGAGAATGACATTTTAGAAATTGATATTCCGAAAGAATTAAAGAAAAGTGAAATGAAACTTGGAGATGAAAAATCTTTTAAAGAAATAATAAATGTATTGGCATTACTAACCGGATATTATGCAGCTAAAGCGAGGGGAAAGAAAGTTAATGTTCAATTAGAAATTAAGAATTAAAAATTAAATAAATTTATATAATAAAATTTAAAAAATTCATGATTCATAATTCATGATTTATGCTTCATGATAAAAAATTTATGACACCAACATTAATAATTATCGGCGTAATAATAATATTGGCCATAGCCGTAATCGGGATGTACAATGCTCTTATTAAATTAAAAAATCGGGTTGACGAGGCCTGGAGCGACATTGATGTTCAATTAAAAAGAAGATATGATCTCATTCCCAACCTGGTGGAAACCGTTAAGGGCTATGCCGCGCATGAAAAAGAAACTTTGGAAAAAGTGGTGCAGGCGCGCAACCAGGCCATGGCCGCCCAGTTCGGCGGAGACGCTAAAAAGCAGGTTGAAGCCGAAAATGCGTTATCATCAACATTGAAGTCAATTTTTGCTTTATCGGAAAATTACCCTGATTTAAAAGCCAATACGAATTTTATTGAACTGCAAAGAGAATTGTCCGATACCGAAAACAAAATTCAGGCGGCGCGGCGGTTTTACAACGGCAATGTCCGCGACTTTAATACTAAATTGGAAGTATTCCCCACTAACATTATGGCCGGCATGCTGGGCTTTAAATCCAGGGAATATTTTGAGATAGAAAATAAAGAAGAAAAGGAGAATCTGAAAGTAAAGTTTTAAATATGAATTGCCCAAATTGTCAGATAAATATGGGAGAAGTGAGAACTTCGTCGAATTATGGAATTCCGATTGTAATCGACCAATGTAAGGATTGTGGAGGGCTTTGGTTTGATGAAGAGGAATTATATAGGACCCGTCATGGAGTTGCTTTTGAAATTGACAAGGAATTGAATACAGAAAATTTGCGCCGTTTTTCTTATATGCAAGAAAAAATAATGGTTTGTCCAAAAGATGGATCAGTATTAAATGATATTAAGGAAAGCTGTTTTCCGGAAAATATAAAAGTAAAATTATGTCGAAAGTGCTGGGGATTTTGGTTTAATTATGGAGAATTCGGCAAGTATCAGGAGTATAGAATTAATAAATTAAAAATTGTTGATAAAAGAAAAGAAACAGAAGAAGAGCGACTTGCCCGTGAGAAAATGGATAAAAAAATTGTGGGACTTGTTAAATTATTCGGTAGTCTTGAAAGAGAAAAAAGCTATGAAAAAGAAAAAAATCAGGCCATGAATTTTTTTTATGTACTTTGGATGCTTTTTAGAATATTGGTAGCTAGAAAATAATTTGCTTGATTAAATTTCAAAGATCATAAATCATAAATTTATTATTATGCCGACATTATATACCCATCAAGATTCGAATAAGAGAAAGACCTGGTTTTTGTTGTCCGGTTTTTTTGTCATCCAATAATATGCTTGATAACGCTGATAATAGGTCCGTTGGTTTATATTTTTTTTCTTATTTATTTTTATAATCGGAGAAAATATATATTTTATGGTTTATTAGCGGATATATTAATACCCCTAGTTGTATTTTTAGTTATTATTATATTTTTTAATTTTAATTTATAAAATTAAATTTATGCCAGAAGAAAAAAATTCAATTGAAATTTTTAAATTTTTAGGGGATTTAAAAAAAGCCGTTTTATTATTAGACGAAAAAATAAATAATCAAAATAAAAAAATAGAAAATTTGGAAAATAAAATATTAATAATTAAAAATGATGCTGATAATAAAGGCAAGTCCGTTCAACAAAAAGAAACATTTAGAGCTGTTCCGCCCTCGCCGCCCTTGTCTGCGCCTGAAGCGTCTTTTAAAAACAGTATTTTTAAAAAGTTGTCTAATAAAGGAGAGGGTGACAATATCGGCTTAGAAGAAAAAATCGGGGGAAAATGGTTTGCCAAAATTGGCATCGCCGCGATAGTAATTGGCGTCTCTTTTTTCTTAAAGTACGCGTTTGATAATAATTGGATTGGCGAGACCGGCAGAGTCATAATCGGCATTATCGCCGGGTTGGGATTATTATTTTTAGGAGAAAAAACTATTAGAAAATACGCAACCTATGGTCAGATTATTTCCGGCGGCGGGATAGCCGTTCTTTATCTTTCGATTTTTGCCGCTTATAATTTTTATCATCTGATTCCGCAATTATTATCATTTTTCGTTATGGCTGTTATTACCGCAATCGGATTCTTATTAAGCTTAAGATATAATGCTGTTTCGTTAATGGCAGTAGCTATTTTAGGCGGTTTTGCCACTCCCTTCTTAATATCAACCGGCGTGAATAATCAATTCGGCCTATTTTTCTATATATTAATTTTAGATATCGCGATTTTAGTTATTTCCATATTTAAAAAATGGAGAGAGTTAAATATAATCGGTTATATTGGGACAGTAATTGTATTTATTGCGTGGGGCGAACGTTTTTATACTGATGACCAGCTCTTGGCAACAATATTTTTTCTTTCATTATTTTTTATAGTTTATTCAATCTCTTCGTTAATTTATAATATTGTAAAAAAAGAGGAATCTTCCGGGATAGAACAGATATTAACCTTATTAACCGGCGTTGCTTATTTTGGCGCCTGTTATGGCTTGTTAGATAAAGATTATCACGCTTTTATGGGTTTCTTCGCTTTGATTTTGGCCATATATTATTTATTATGGGCTTATTTAGTTAAAGTTATAACTCCTAAAGATGAAAATCTTTACAGTTTTTTAGCTTTTTTAACCGTTGGTTTTATTACTTTAGCCATCCCGATACAATTTAAACAAAATATTATTACGATCGGTTGGGCGATTGAAGCCTTGATAATATTATATCTGGGCTTTAAGACGAATAGCAAGCGGATAGTAATTTTTAGTTTTATAGTATCCACTTTAGTAATGGCCAGATTGTTGTTTATTGATGCCAGCATTGTCTTAAATAATTTTATTGTCATATTTAATAAAAGATTTTTTGCCTTTTTCTTTGTAATAATAACTTTTTATATTGCTAGTTATATTATTAAAAAAAGCATATTATTTAATTCGGCAGAAAATAATATTTTACAGTTAAAAAAATTACTAGCCCTTTGGCTTATAGCCGCTAATTTATTAACTCTATTTTCTATAAATCAAGAAATAATAAGTTATTGCCAGAAAGAAGTAAACAAAATACAAGTTGAAAAAAGCAAATTGGATAAAGAATGGAATATATATAATAATAATTATATTGGCACTAATTCTTATGGAAAATTTGAAAAATATAATACAGGAATAATAAATACTAAAATAAGAAATATTGAATATAGGCGAAGCATCACCCTATCGCTGTTTTGGTTGCTTTATGCCATTATATTATTAATTATAGGCTTTATCGGCAGATATAAATTAGTGAGAGTAGGCGGAATTATATTGTTAGCTTTATCAATTTTAAAATTATTTTTTTATGATTTATGGAGCTTGGGCACGCTTTATAGGATAATTTCTTCAATCAGCTTGGGAATAGTTTTGCTTTTAATATCTTTCGTTTATCAAAAATATAAAGATAAAATTAAAGAAATAATTTAAATTATAATATGAAGAAATTTTTTATTTTAATTTTATTTATTTTTCCATTAATATGTTTTGCTTCTTTTAATCTTAATCAGTGGCCATATTATAAAGATATAAATTTGTCAGAAAATAAATTAACAAGATTTTCCATTGATGACGAGATTTTTACCTATGCTAATGTTAATTTGATGGATTTAAGAATAGTTGATGATAATAATTCAGAGATTCCGTATAAAATGATAATAGGGAAAGATGCGGAAAAAGCGGAAAAATTTTATCCGATTATGTTGAATAATTCTTTTGTATTGGGGCAGAATTCTTCTGTGATAGTAGATTTTAACGAAAAAGGAAAATTAATAAATCAAATGAAAATAATAACTGATTCTGAAAATTTTCAGAGAAATGTCATAATAAAAGGAGCAGACGACATGATTAACTGGAATATATTAAATGATACAGCATATATTTATGATTATACGGACAAGAAGGCGGGTGTAAAATCTCAAAATACATTAGTAAAATTTCCGCAAAGCGTTTATCAATATTATAAAATAGAGATATCAGATCCAGAGCAAAATCCAGTCAAGATTAATAGAGTGGAAGCGATTAATTATTCAATAGAAAAATTAAAAGAAGTATCGCGGCGGCCGGAATTTACTATAAACCATAACACCGAAGAAAAATATTCGGAATTAATTATAAATTTAAGCGCTAGAGGTATTCCGACTAATAAAATATTATTCAATATTTTTGACAAAAATTTTAACCGTAGCTTGTTGATTTATACCAGTAATGATAGTAATAATTGGAAATATAATAGCAGCGGATATATTTTTCGGTACAATACGGAAAAATTTATTGGCGAGAATTTATCAGTTAATTTTTTAGAGACAAATGATCAATACATAAAAGTAATAATTCAAAATAAAGACAACCAGCCCATTAATATTGCAGGCATAAATATATTCTCAACTTATAGAGAAATAATATTTCAGCCAAATAATAATAAAAATTATAAAATATATTATGGAAATAAAAAAGCAAATTTGCCCGAATATGATTTGGAAAAATATTTTCAATATCTCGATTTAGATAATATGCAAACGGCAACATTGTCGGCGCAGAAAAAAAATTCTAATTATATACCAGATAAAGAACCAGAAAAACCACTAAGCGAGCGCATGCCTTATCTTTTTCCTTCAGCCCTGGCTATAGCTAGTTTGGTATTATTATTTTTAGTATTTAAATTTTTTCAAAAAAAATAATTTATGCCTACTTTATATAACTATGCTGATGCCAACAAGAGAAAAACATGGTTTTTGTTGTCCGGATTTTTTATATTTATTATTTTAGTCGGATATGTTTTTTCTGCGGCCGCTGACAGCACCGGTATTTTATATTTTGCCGTGATATTCAGCATCATTTCTTCGTTTGTCAGTTATTGGTGGAGCGATAAAATTGTGCTGACCATGAGCGACGCCAAAGAGGTAAAGTTTGAGGATAACAAAGAATTATACAGATTGGTGGAAAATTTATGCATTACCGCCGGCTTGCCTGTCCCGAAAATTTATATCATTAACGATACGGCGCCGAATGCTTTTGCCACCGGCCGTAATCCGGAACACGCCATCGTGGCGGTAACAGCCGGGCTTTTGCAAAAATTAGAAAGAAGCGAGCTGGAAGGGGTAATCGCCCACGAGCTTTCGCATATCGGCAATCGCGACATACTGCTGGCCACGCTGGTAACGGTTTTGGTAGGGGTGGTGGTCCTCTTGGCCGACTGGTTCCGGCGCTGGACATTTTGGGGAGGAGGAAGCAGACGCAGGGGCTCTGATAAGGGCGGCCAGATACAATTAGTTATTATGATTTTAGCAATTATATTTTCCATATTGGCGCCGATTTTTGCCTATCTGATGCAATTTGCCATTTCCAAAAAACGTGAGTTTTTAGCGGATTCTTCCGGCGCTCTTTTAACGCGCTACCCGGAAGGGCTGGCCAGAGCTTTGGAAAAAATATCAGCCGATACCGAGCCGTTGGAAGTTGCTAACCGGGCGACGGCGCATTTATATATCGCATCTCCGTTTAAAGACGGGCAAAAGAAAAGAGGGTTTTTCGCCAAGGCATTTATGACCCATCCGCCGGTGGAAGAAAGAGTGGCAGCTTTGAGGGGATTGGAGATATAGACAGTTTACAATTATAAATTTTTGATTTTTAATAAAAAATTATGTCAGTAATTTGCATATTTGGAGACAGCATAACTTATGGCGCATGCGATATTGATGGAGGTGGCTGGGCAAATAGATTGCGCCGCTATATTGAAAATAAAAGCTATTATGAAGATATGGTTTACATTTTAGGAGTGGACGGAGATACATCCGAGTCTTTATTGGAAAGATTTAATAGAGAATGCTTTGCCAGAAAGCTGAATATTATAATTTTTGCCATTGGTATAAACGATTCATTATTTTATAATAAAGATATTAAGATAAATCTAACCCCGCTTGATACTTACAAAAAAAATATTAATAAATTATTATCAAAAGCCAAAGAATATACTGAAAAAATTATTTTTATCGGATTAACAAAAGTTGAAGATTTAAAGACCAATCCTTTTTTAGACAGTAGCACGGGGAAATGTTATCAGAACTCTTTAATAATAAGATATAATGAAGCTTTGGAAAAAATTTGTTTGGAGAAAAATTTGTTGTTTATTAAAGTATATGATTTATTGGATAATAGTGATTTAGAGGATGGCTTGCATCCCAATGCGAAAGGGCATGAAAAAATGTTTAAGAAAATAAAAGATGATTTAATAAAAAATAAGATAATATTATGAAAAATTTAGAATTATTAGAGCCAATTAAAAAAGAAAGTGATGAATTTGAAGAAGATTTTAAGTTTGATGAATTATCGAGAGATTTAATCAGAAAATAATTAAAATCTTATTTAGATAATGATTCTCATTTTAAAGAAATTAACATATCGTTATTAACAGATGATGATTTAAATTTATTTAGAAAATATTTAGATGGAAATCTGGCAGAAGATGAAATTAAAACTCATAGAGACAGTGTATTAAAAGGAACTTACAGCGAAGAAAAAAGACGCGATGATAAATTTATTACTCATGAAACATTATCTAATTATTATGGCTGGCTATTGAACAAAGTAGTTGGAGACAGTATATTTAAAAGAAAAAAAGAAATAGCATAAAATAAATAACTAAATAATTAATTAATAATTAAAATTATAATAATATGACTACGCCGCAAATTTACGAATTAGCCGTTAGGCTTGGCATAAAAGCCGATCTGCGCGGACAAGCGAAAGTAAAAAAATATTTGGAAAATATAAACAAAAAATATGAAAAATTAGACAAGGAGCAAAAAGCGGAATTTGACAAGGAGAAATTGACCAATCCCTACAGCGATACTAGAATATTAGTTGACACTTCGGTTGCGTCCAAGGTGGATAAAAAAAAGGAAATAAAAAAAATATTAACTGGCATTGATATAGAGGGGACGGAATTATTATTAGCGGATAAAATGGGAGATATTGACTTGGTAATCGGGCACCATCCCCGAGGGAAAGCGCTGGCCGATCTTCATAGCGTCATGGATTTGCAAGCCCAGGTTTTAGCGGATTATGGAGTGCCGATTAATATTGCCGAATCAATCATTAAGCCGAGAATAAGCGAAGTGAGCCGTGGGATTGCGTCGGTTAACCATAATCGGATAGTTGATATCGCCCGTTTGCTTAAAATTGATTTTATATGCGCCCATACCATTGCCGATAATCTTGGGGCTGATTTTTTAATAAAATTATTAAAAAGAAAAAGGCTAGATACGGTGGAAGATATATTAAAAATGCTGAAAGAAATACCGGAATTCAAGGAAGCGGTAAAATATAATGCCGGTCCGGCGCTTTTCGTCGGCAATCCCGAAAATAGTTGCGGCAAAGTGGCGGTTACGGAATTTACCGGCGGCACCAGCGGCTCTAAAGAAATGTATGAAAAAATTTCTCAAGCCGGCATTGGCACGATTATGGGCATGCATATGGGAGAAGAACATAGAAAGGAAGCGGAAAAAAACCATATTAACGTGGTAATTGCCGGCCATATGGCTTCCGATTCTTTAGGAATGAATTTATTTTTGGACGAGCTGGAAAAAAAGGGAATAACCGTCGTGCCGTGTTCGGGCTTGATTAGGGTAAAGAGATTTTTAAAATAATTTTTTTATCATTGCGAGCGACCGACCTGCCCGCCAGTCGCCTATACTCAAGGCGTTGGCAGGCGGGAGGGAGCGCGGCAATTTCGTTAATGAAGCAAACTGAGATTCCTGCCTGCCGGCAGGCAGGGCTTCGTCGCTGGTGCTCCTCGCAATGACATATTTTATGAAAAATATTTACGTTATATCTTTGGGCGGATCATTAGTGGCAACGGCCGAGGGAATTGATTGGCGGTTTTTGAAGAAGTTCCGCTCTTTAATTTTGTCTGAAATTAAAAAAGGCAGTAAGTTTGTAATTATTGTCGGCGGCGGCGATACGGCCCGAAAATACCAGGAAGCTTCCGGCAAGGTGGTTAAGCTGACCAATGACGACCGAGATTGGATAGGCATTCATGCTACCCGCCTAAACGCGCATTTACTTAAAACTATATTCCGCCAATACGCCCATCCGCGGATAAATAAAAATCCCAATACTAAGGCCGATATAAGAAAACATTTTGCTCGGGGGGAAAAGATAATGGTCGCGGCTGGCTGGCGGCCGGGCTGGTCAACCGATTTTGTCGCCACCATTTTAGCCGAACGGCTGTCGGCTAAAACGGTTATCAATTTATCAAACATAGATTATGTATATGATAAGGATCCAAAGAAATTTAAAGGCGCTAAAAAGAAAGAAGAAATGAGCTGGCATGAATTTAGGAAATTAGTCGGCAACAGATGGGACCCGGGCTTGAATGCCCCCTTTGATCCGGTGGCCTCGCGAAGGGCGGAGAGCTTGGGCTTGGAAGTGGCTATTATGAACGGCAAAGCCATAAATAATTTAAAAAATTATTTTTCTGGCAAAAAATTCAAAGGCACGATTATAAAATAAACATTATAAATATCATAAAAAAGCTTGCTGATCAGCAAGTATTTTTTATTTTGGTTTGGCAACTTAAGATACAATACAAATACTGTTAGGAATTTATAGAAATCGGACTGTTACAAATTAAAATCGGACTATTGGCAGATTTTCTAGAAAAGCTATTTCCTCTTGTCATCCCGGGCTTGGCCCGGGATCCAGGAGTATAACGTACAGACTCGCCTCAAAAATAACGGTTTTAAAACAATGATAGCGCGGACTAACCCTAGATTCCGGCTCGGAGGCCGGAATGACAGATGGTACTGTCGCCAATTAAATTTTTTTATCTAAAATTAGCAAAAATAATTTTATTTGATTTTTGTCAAATTTGGCTAATCTTAAAAATAATTTTTTGAAAAATTTTTACATTGGCGACACGGCCCAGATAGGTCAAATTTGTCAAAAAAGTCCGATTTCTATTTTTAAATAACAAATACAAACACTTGACTTAAACGGGGGGGGGATATAATTGAAGTATAAGATATAATATGTATTTAAAATTAACTTAAAAATATGACGAAAATTAAAAATTGGCTTAATCAAAAATTGTCCCGCAAAGGAATTCTTCTGCAAATCATCTTGGCGACCTTAATCACGGTTTTTTCCGTCGCCGCTATCGTTTCCGCTACCACGATCGGGACGAATGTTTCTACTGGTGGCAGTTTATCCGTAACAGGAATAACTACGATAGATAATGGTACTTTTTATGTTGATGTTACTAATAATAGGGTGGGGATCGGATTAACAAACCCCGAAATGACTTACATGTGTATAATGCGGACGGTGGCATTATTAGAGTATCTGATGGGGGCAGTACGCATACAATTTTAGGTGCCGCTAATAATATAGGCGGATATGTTGGTACTTTTAATAATATTTCTTTTGGCATAAGAACGAATAATACTGACCGGATATTTGTAGAAGATAATAATGCTGGCAGTGATGTAAGAATAGGTATTGGCACAACTACTCCAGATTCAGATTTTCATTATTATAAAAATGGCAATCCAATAGCAAAATTTGAAAGCAATGGCGACACAGAATTATACATTAAATCAGGATTAAATGGAGTATCCAGAATTAGGATGGCATCATCCACTACGTCAGGATGGACAATAGGCAATAATAGTGGCTTAAGCGATTTTTTTTCAATTGGAGCTAATGTCGCAAATGATGTCCTTTCTTTAACAACGGACGGAAAAGCAATGGTAAATAGAGTCGGCACAAATCCTAACGCAAATTTTGAAATTGGCGGTACTTTTATGGTTTATCCCGATAGAATATCTGGGGACGGTCAATGGTTTACAATTAATAGTTCTGGTAATGTCGGCATCGGCACTTCTACGCCGGCCACTGAGTTGGAAGTACACGGTGCGGCTACCTCAACCGTGTCTGTAATGAGCGAGGGCGGAGCGTTAAAGGGAGGCAGGATTATATTGGAAGACAGCGACGGAGCCGGCTGTACCGAAATATATACCCTAGACGGAGTAATCACTTCTGCCATCGTGGCTTGTCCAGCTAATTAATTTTAGATTGGATTAATTTTATAATCTAATATACCTTAAATTTTAAAACTATCAAATTTCCACTGTCATTCCAAAAAGCGTAGCTTATTTGGAATCCAGGGTAAGTCCGCAGGAATGTCGGGGTTTAAACGAATGTTTTAAAATTGACGTTTTTACGATTAACACCCTGCCTGCCGGCAGGCAGGCTGGATTCCGGATATCCCGAGGCTTCGAGATTCCGGAATGACAAAATAGAAAAATATTTCGTAATTCACAATAATTTAGAAATAAAATTATGCGAAAATTAATTATAGTCTTACTGGCTCTGGTTATAATTCTCCCCACTCAAGCCGCTACAACTGACTTTACGGCTGACGGAAATATTACAGTTTCCAGCGTAACTTTCGGAGCCGGTACGACTGATATGCTGATTATGGATACCTCAACCGCTGAAAGCTGGGAATTTGATGCGGGAGCATTTACTGTCACCAATCCGGGAACTTTTAAAGTCGGCTCTTCGGATTCTTCCGTCAAATCAATAAAATTCGCGCAAGGCAGCGCAAACTTGGCTTGCGCGGAAAATACCACTCCGGGAACAAGCTACGCCACCGCGCCCGCCGACAACCGCCGGAACTTATACTATTACTCCTTCCACCACTACCGATTGCACTTCCCTTTGCGCGGCCGTTAGCCATGCCGCCACCTATAATTTTTTCCCGACTTGCGGCGCCGCCACCTGCAGTTCAGGGTATAGTTTATCAGGATCCGGCTCCGGCGCTACTTGCGCGGTCCAATCTTCGGGCGGCGGCGGGGGCGGAGGCAATCAAAATATTCCCGACACAACTCCGCCAGCGATACCGCCCGCGGCCAGTCAAAGTGCGAGCGGTACCGCCAGCCAGCTTCAAAGCGGCTTTGATGATTTATACGGCCAGCCGAGTCAAATTGTTGAACAAACTTCTATCTATGAATCAGAGGGTGTTTATGAATATAATAAATGGATTAATTTTGACAGCAATAATTCGGCTTTATATGATAAATTAGCTAGTGCCGTAAAAAATGAAAATCTTACCGATCAATCTAGATACGCTATCGCCTATTTTATAAATAATGGCACGGACACTACCAAGCGTCTGGGAGCGGGAGAAAGGACAGGAACTATTAATTCTTTTCTTAGCGCTTTCGGCTATTTGCCCAAATCAGCCGCTGACTGGCAGGATGTCATTAAAATCGCCAACGGCCGGTGGACCAGCGAAAGGAGCCAGGCGGCCGAAGACAGGGCTAAAGTTTCATTTAAAAAAGTTTACGGCCGCGAGCCTGTCATAAAATCGCCGACAGATGCTAATGCGGTAATGATTATGGCTTATGGTCTGCGGCCGGTAAAAAGAAATATTAATAGCGAAAAAAATTCCATTATTTCCTTTATATATTATTATAAAAAAATTCCGGCAAGCGCCGGAGACTGGGATATAGTCAGGGCAATCGCCTATGGCGGGGCTAAAAGATAAATAAATTTAAAAAATACTTGCCGATCGGCAAGTATTTTTTATTTTAATTTGGCATTTATATTATTGACTTTAATTTTTATTTATGCTTAGATTAATCTAAATAATTACTAATTTTAGTAATTATAAGCTCATTGAAAAAAAGGGAGGTGCGCTATCACAGTAATTTTAGCAAGTTCTTAGAAGGTTATTTTTTGGCTTTGTTAATTGCAATAAATACATAGAAAAGGAGGAAAGGTTATGAAATGGAAAAATTGGAGTTTGTCAAAAAAATTGTTTTACATTTTTGTAATTATTGCGATGTTGAGCAACGGCGGCTGTGAAGACGGCGGAGACGGAGGCGGATCTGGCAATCCGCCGGCAGAAAATAATCATTATCCGGTTATTAAAGAAATTTTATTGCAACCGGTTAACAATGGCAATGATTCGTTTGTCTGCTCCGGCACTTTTTCAGACCAAGACGGCGATCTTAGTGAAGTTGATTTTTCTTGGTATGTGAACGGCCAATATATTGACGGAAGAGAATATGGATTAAGCGGGGCGAACGCGACTGCTAATGATGTTTTAAATATTGTTTATGTCGAAGGGGAAAGTACGGCAAATATTAAATGCGTGGTTTATGTTTTTAACCAAGGGGGAAGATCGGATTCAGCCGAGGAATCAATTTCTGTGACCATTCCCGGAATACCGTCTAAAGCCATTTATCCTCTGGAAGGAATAAACTTCAGTCCTTATATGGATGGACAGGATCCTAATTATGGGACATTTATTCCAGCTGATCAAATAAGGGACCGGCTAAGGATTATCGCCCCCTATGTTAAGCGCATTAGAACTTTTGGCGTGACTGATGGTCTGGAAGTAATACCGGCTATCGCCCACCAAGAGTTCGGTCTTGATGTGGCAGTGGGAATATGGCTGGGAAAAGATC
>PETS01000127.1:19662-33349 GCA_002781265.1 Candidatus Falkowbacteria bacterium CG02_land_8_20_14_3_00_36_14
CCAATGAAGAACAAATTAATAACTTAATAAACCTAATTGATCCGGCAGATATACTGTATATTATTGTCGGTAGCGAGGTTTTATTAAGGGGAGATCTAACAGAAAGCCAGTTAATTAATTATATTAACCGCGTCAAAGCGGCTTTTCCCGGGATTCCTGTAACCTATGGGGAAGTTTACAGCATTTTACTCTCATACCCTAATATTATGAATACGTGCGACTTTTTATTTATCAACACATATTCATATTGGGAAGGAGTTGATATTAACAATGCCGTTTGCAAGACGGTCAGCGATTATCAGAGTGTGGTAAGTGCCGCCGGCGGCAAGAGGGTTGTCATTTCTGAAATGGGCTGGCCAACCTGCGGTGATACCAATGGCGGGGCTGTTTCTAACCTCACAAATGCCGTTTTATATTTCAACAGCATAATTTCCTGGGCGCAGGCCGATAATGTAGAGTATTATTATTTTGAGGCCTTTAACGAATCCTGGAAGGCGGCTTATGAAGGGCCGCAAGGGGTCTGTTGGGGAGTCTGGGATGAAGACGGAAACATGAAATCAGGTATGGAAGACGTGTTTGACGGCATGACGATTGCGGTTGACTGTTCCTGCTCATCCGTTATTGGAGGTCCGGGCACTCCCGAAATTAATTTTATTTACGTGCCGCCAATAGGAAATACAACTGATTATTTAAAAGGTAATGTTTTGCATGTCGTATCAGTTGACTATAAAGTCGTGGTTTATATAAGGGTAAACGGCGGTTGGTGGATTAAGCCGACATATGCCCAGCCGTTAACCAACATAAACTGCGACGGCACCTGGTCAGCCGATATAGTTACTGGCGGAGTGGACCAGAATGCCACTGACATCACTGTTTATCTTATTCCTAACGGCTATAATCCGCCACTCTTAGGGGGATCTTCTTACCTACCTCAAGAATTGGACGATAATTCCGTGGCTAAGGTGACAGTGGCTAGGTAGCAAAAAATAATATTAATCAAAAGGCTGAGCTTTTCATTCGCTCAGCCTCTTTTTTTGATCAAACTATAAAGTAAAAAATAAGATGGCATTATTATTGACAAATAAATTTATAAGTTATATCATACGAAAATTAGCCCTTTTAAAAATACGATAATCAACTTAGAGGAGGAAAGGTTATGAAAAAAGTATTTTTAGCAGTTTTTATTGGAATTGTTATTTTGTTTTCAAGTTTATCCGCAAATGCCATAACCTACAACAAGTTTAATATCCCCGGTGATTTCCCTGGTAATTTCAGAATTGATTTTCTGGGAACAGAATTTCTTGTGGTATCAAATATATCAGGTAATTTTTCCAATAAATCAACAATTTATTTTAGTGTCAATAATGACCTAGATTGTGACGGCATTTATGGCATTACTGTAAATCAAGCTGGATTTAATTTTGTGAATATTGAAATTCCTGCTTTCAGTTGGATTTTTGATGTTTTTGCTATTGGTGATGGTGTTGGCACATTTAACTCTAATACAGGCGATTGGATATTGGATATTCCAGTATTATTTAGAGAAAAGTTTACTTTTGATTGGTATTTAGATTTTTTTATCCCGCTTCACCTAACAACGCAGAATGTTTATATTCCAGATTCATTTTATACTGATAAATTTGGGAATCCAATTGTCCCTGCTCATTGGACTACTTCTGCCTACCAAATGATTATGAACCAAAATAATCCAGAATGTGGTAATTTAGGATTAGTCGCGGCAGGGAAAGTCCCTACACTTAAAGAATTAGAAAATTACAACTGGGGATTAGTTGATAACTATTATATTGGAATTGCTTACAATGCTCTCTATGGTGGTGGAAATTACGTTTTTGCAAACCAAATGTATGAATTTCATATTAAAGGCAATGATCCCGTTTCATCAGTTCCGGAACCTTCAACGGCATTATTATTAGTTACCGGTGTGGTATTATTATTTTTAAAAAGAAGATAAATAACCCGAAATCAAACCTTATCTAAGTTAGATAAGGTTTTTTTATATAATTTTTTAATTGTATTAAAAATATAGTTTGCCAAAATAAAATTTTTTGATAGAATATAAATGTTAAATATAAAATAATATAATAAAAATTATGATTAAAAAAGGAGGAGTTTTTTTATGTTTGATTCTGGCGCTGACCATGGCCGGAATTTTTTATTTTGGAAATTATATTAGAGCGGCTAATCA
Organism: Candidatus Falkowbacteria bacterium CG02_land_8_20_14_3_00_36_14; assembly: GCA_002781265.1. Classification (GTDB taxonomy): domain Bacteria; phylum Patescibacteriota; class Patescibacteriia; order Patescibacteriales; family UM-FILTER-36-11; genus UM-FILTER-36-11. The sequence continues at coordinate 21,869 of PETS01000127.1, forward strand.
AGGGGAAGCGGTCATAAACGAAATTACCTGGATGGGGACCGAAGTTTCCAGCAACAACGAATGGATTGAATTGAAAAATTTAACTGGCAGTGAAATTAATTTGGACGGCTGGCGCTTAAAAGCCAATGACGGCCAGCCGAATATTGCTTTAGGCGGGATTATGCCGGCCAATGGTTTTTTTCTTTTGGAAAGGACTAATAATGATAGCGCGCTCGGCGTTAGCGCTGACTTAATATATGTTGGGGCTTTGGGGAATGACGGCGAAATATTGGAACTTTATGACGCCAATGGAAATTTAATTGATAAAATTGACGCGTCTGCCGGCTGGCCGGCCGGAGATAATACCACCAAGCAGACAATGGAGAGAAAATCGGACGGAAGCTGGCAGACGAGCGCGGATGTTGGCGGAACGCCGAAGGCGGAAAACAGCGCCGGAATAATAAATTCGCCTCTGGCTCCTCAATACGATGAAAAAGCGGCAAATAAAGAGGTCGAACCTCTCTCAACTGGAACAACCGAAAGAGGTTCGACCTCTAATATTGGAGATATTTTAATTAACGAATTTGTGGCCGATCCGGCGGATGGAGAAGTAGAATGGATTGAATTGTATAATAATGCGGGTGCAGTCGTAGATTTAGCCGGCTGGACCATAGAAGAAGGCAGTGGGGCGCGAACAACATTAAGCGGAAATATTGCCAGCCATAAATTTATAGTAATAGAAGAGCCGAAAGGCAATTTGAATAATAAGGGCGATATTGTAATTTTGCGCGACGGCGGCAAAAATATAATTGACAGCGTGGCTTACGGGAATTGGGACGATGGCAACATGAATGACAACGCGCCAGCGTCGGCAGATCCTTTGTCTATCGCCCGTAAAAACGACGGCCATAATAGCCAAAATAATTCCAAGGATTTTTTAGCCACAGCCATGCCTACAAAAAATGAAAGCAATATTATAAAAGACGCCAATCAGGAAGACGGCTCAGCGGATAATGGAAATAATAATTACAGCTATTCAAATAATATTATAATTTCGGAAATTTTTCCCAACCCGGCCGGAGATGAGAGCGCTGAATTTATTGAGCTGTATAATCAAGGAGAAACGGCGGTTGATTTGAGCGGCTGGATGATTGGCGATGACAGCCAGGGCCGATATAAAATCGCGCAGGGAAGCGAAGCAGGAGCGAATTTAGCGAATAATATAATTAAAGCCGGAAAATATTTTGTTATTTATAGAAGCACTAGCAAAATCGCTTTAAATAACAGCGGCGATACGGTTAAATTATACCAGCCGTCATCTGATGAAATTTATCAAATGGTAAAATACGAAAAAACAACAGAGGGGTGGAGTTATAATTATGATAAAAATAATGGCAATTGGTCTTGGAGTGAAAAGATCAGTCCGGGCAAGGATAATATTATTAAAAAAATAAACCATCCGCCATTAATATTTTTTGATTTTGAAGAAAAAGTTTTAGCCGGCCAGGCGGTTATTTTTGACAGCGCCGATACTATTGATGAAGATGGCGATATTCTGCAATATAATTGGGATTTTGGCGACGGGTTTAAAAACAGCTTGCCTAATCCGGAGCATACCTTTTTAAAAACAGGCGCTTATGCCGTCCAATTGACGGTTAGTGACGGGGTTAATAAGGCCGTGGAAAAGAGAGATATAAAAGTGGTGAGTGATTTAAATAGCAATAATGAAACATCGCTTAACCTTGATGACGGCAATATTATAATAAATGAAATATTTCCCAATCCGGTCGGGGAAGACAATCCTCCGGCCGGCCAGGGCGAATTTATAGAATTGTATAATAAGGGAGAGGTGGCTGTAAATTTATTAAATTGGCAAGTAGACGACAGCGAGGGCGGCAGCAGCGCTTATGTTTTTAACAGCGACAATTTTTTATCAGGCGGCAGTTATTTTTTATTAAACAGAAATGACAGCAAGATTACGTTAAACAATACCAGCGACAGCGTCCGTTTATTTAATAATTCAGGCGAATTAGTTGACGCGGTTGAATACGCGGAAGTTTATGAAGGAGAGTCTTATGCCCGGGGCGCTAATGAAAAATGGTTTTGGACGCCCGTTATCACTCCGAAAGAAAAAAATATAATATCAGTTAAGGCCGGCGCGGAAAATAATAATACCATTGGCCTAACAGCCGGTTTGAATGAAAATAATAACGGGCCGATGGAAATTTTTTTGGAGGAAATTAATAAATGCCAAATCGGCGATTTGGTAAAAACAGCCGGCACCGTGGCGGTTAAGCCGGGAATATTGGGAGCGCAGTATTTCTATATTGTCGGCTCCCCAGGCATCCAAGTTTATTCTTATAAGAAAGATTTTCCAGATTTAAAAGTGGGCGACTATGTGGCCGTGGCCGGGGAAATATCGGAAAGCCGGGGAGAGCGCCGGATAAAAACAAAAACAACCGCTGACATAAAAGTAATAGCCAATAACGGTGAGCCGATACCGACGGAAGTAATCGGCGAGGAAATGGATGAAAGTTTTGCCGGATCACTAGTCAAGATTTCCGGGGAATTAACAGAAAGGAAAAGCTCCACCTTATATATTGACGACGGCACCGGCGAAGTGGTCGCTTATATAAAGGAAGCGACCGGCATTGATCTTAAAGAGTTGGTTGAAGGCGATGTTTTAGAAATAACCGGCATAGCGGTGGGCACCAGCGCCGGTCTAAAAGTTATGCCCAGAAGTCCGGATGATATTAAAAAAATAGCTGTCAAAGGGATAAGCCAAGAAGTGCCGCCGGTTTTAGGCGAAGTAAATAATGGCAATGAATGGGCCGTGGCCGGACGGGATAAAAAAATGGAATTGTTTAAATATTTATTAATCATTGCCGGCGGGGCGATTGTGGTATTGATTGGATTTTTAATAAAGATAAAAAGGGGTGAAACGTAAATTTTTGTATTTTAAAACCCAGGCACTGTGAAAGCTACCTGGGTTCAAGATTGGCAAATAAAATATTTAAAAATCATACATTCTCCGCTTTCTCCATGCAGAAATACCGATGTTCGTGGAATTTCTAGATTCCCTGTTCAAGGGAATGACGGGGGAGAAAAGCAGGAATGAGAAAGTAAAATATAGTTTTCAGACAATCTAGATTAAGATATTTAGCATAATGTGAATAAAGAAGTTATTATAAATGAAAACAAATGGTGATTTATCAACAAGAAAGCTCTTTATTTATATAAAAAATAATGATATAATATTATTATAAATTAAAATAAAATTGATAATTTATCATGGTAAAACGAAATAATAGACGACGCCAGAAAAGCGCCTTAGATTACGTAACAATTCCCGAATTTGGCTTAGACCCTGACACTAAAAAGGGTATTTTTATTGTGCTGATTTTTACCTTCGGGGCGGTGAGCCTGCTTAGTTTTTTCGGATTTGCCGGCGCCATCGGATTTTATTTAAACAAAGGCCTGGAGCTTTTATTCGGGTGGGGTAAATGGATAATTACTATTATATTATTGGCCTTGGCGCTTCTCTTATATAATGATGATAAATATTATTTTAGAGGCGCTAACTATTTGGGATTATTTTTATTTATTATTTCCTTTCACGGGCTTTTGCATTTTTTTATAGAAGCCGACCAGTGGCAGGAAGCAATCAAGCTGGGAAACGGCGGCGGTTACGTGGGATTATTATTAGCATCCATTTTTGTAAAATTAATGGGCTTTTGGGCCGGCCTGCTGGTATTGGCGGGCTTATTAATAATTTCTTTATTGCTGATTTTTAACACTACTTTGGCGCGGCTGATGGGAAAAGAAAGCTGGCTGGCTAAATTATTATACCATCCTTTCGGTTTTATATATAATAAAATTTTTAATCGGGAAGTTGAATATGAAGAAGACAACGACGATGAAGAGCTGGAAGAAGATATAGAGGACGAAGAGATAGAAGACGAAGAAGATGATTTGGGCTTTAGTAGCCAGAAAGTCAGGCCGGAGCCGGATTTTATGGATTTGGGAGATAAAAAAGAAAAAATAAAAAAATCTTTAAAATCAGAATGGCAGCCCAGCCATGTTAAGATTGATCTGCCCCTTAGCTTATTAAATGACAAGTCAGGCAAGCCGGTCGGCGGCGATATAAAAAATAACGCCTTGATCATCCAGCGGACATTGGAACATTTTGGCATTATGGTTGAAATGGGAGAAGCGAGCATCGGGCCGACTGTTACCCAATATACTTTCAAGCCGGCTGAAGGGGTCAAGCTTTCCCGCATCGTGGGGCTGGGGAATGACTTGGCTTTGGCGCTGGCGGCCCATCCCATCAGGATTGAAGCTCCCATTCCGGGAAAATCATTAGTCGGGGTGGAAGTGCCGAACCAGACCAAGTCCATTGTGAGCTTAAAAGAAATTTTATCAAGCAAAGAATTTAAAACTAGAAAAAACAATTTAACTATCGCTATCGGCAAAGACGTGAGCGGCGTGCCTTGGATTTATGATATAACTAAAATGCCCCATTTATTGGTGGCCGGCGCTACCGGTTCAGGCAAATCAGTCTGCCTTAATTCAATTATTATCAGTTTATTGTATCAAAATAATCCTGATGATCTGCGTTTTATAATGGTTGATCCTAAGCGGGTGGAACTGCCTATTTATAACGGCATTCCGCATTTATTAACTCCGGTTGTCACGGAAGTGGCCAAAACGATTAATGCCTTAAAATGGTGCCTTAATGAAATGGACCGGCGCTTTGAAGTATTGTCCAAAAGCGGCAAAAGAAATATTCAGAGTTATAATGACAGCAAAAAAAATGGCAATGGCCGCCGTGAAAATAGAGAAGATAAGATGCCTTATATTGTTTTTATTATTGATGAATTGGCGGATTTAATGGTGGCGTCGGCGCGGGAAGTGGAAGGGGCGGTAATCCGTTTGGCGCAAATGTCGCGGGCTGTGGGCATCCATCTTGTTTTAGCCACCCAGCGGCCGAGCGTGGATGTTATTACCGGCTTGATAAAAGCCAATATGCCGGCCCGTATCGCTTTTTCCGTGGCTTCCGGAACCGACTCCAGAACAATTTTGGATACTTTGGGAGCTGACAAGTTATTAGGGCAGGGAGATATGCTTTTTACCACCGCAGGATTATCCAAGCCGAAAAGATTGCAAGGCACTTATGTTTCGGAAACCGAAATAAGAAAAATAGTGCGTTTTATAAAGGACAAGAGCCCGGAACCGGATTACGTAGAAAGCATTTTGGACAGGCAAAAAGTCAAGGGAGTGGCTGGCGTCGGGATAGACGGAACCAGCGATGATGACGATGAATTATTAGAAGAAGCTAAAGAGCTGATAATAAATTCTAATAAAGCTTCAGCATCATTTTTACAGCGCCGATTGAGCATCGGCTACGCGCGGGCGGCGCGGATATTGGATATTTTAGAAGAAATGGGCGTAATCGGACAAGCCAATGGCGCCAAGCCCAGGGAAATTTTGATATCTAAAGGAGAGTATGATAGTATGAGCTTTCGGGGTCCTTCAACAAGCTCAGGAGGAGCAATAAGCGGAGTAAGTTTGCATTCAAGAGAAAAAGCGGCCATGCCGGATAATTTTTTAGGAGAGGAAGATGACGAAGATATAGCCAGGCCGGAAACACCGGTAATATTAAAACCATTAAAAGAGGATAATAAAAATAAAGATATAGCTATAGAGGAAGATGAAGAAGGTGAAGATGTTGAAGACGCGAAGGCAGACGAGGAAGAAGATAATAAAGATAACGATAAACCTTCCTCTGTTCAAGCGATGGAAAGTAAGGATGACATTGAAGAAGATGAGGGGAAATATTTTTCTAAATAATTTTTAAATTTTATAATTTTGTAAATAATTTTTTAATGTTTTAATTTTTAAAAATTTATATTTTATTTAAAAATTAAAAATTACAAAAATTAAAAATTATGATAATTACTTGGTTAGGGCATTCATGCTTTAAAATTCAAGATAAAACCGGAACAGAAGGCGTTACGGTCATAACTGATCCTTTTAGCCAGTCAACCGGCCTTAAAGTTCCTCATTTTGAGGCGGATATTGTCACTGTCAGCCATCAACAGCACAGAGACCATAATAATACAGGCGTTATCCGCGGCAATCCTTTTGTGATTGATTTGGCAGGAGAATACGATATTAAGGGGGTTTTTGTGGAAGGCGTTGATTCATACCATGATGAAAAAAACGGACAAATAAGAGGCAATAATATTATTTATAGAATAGGAATAGACGATATGTCAGTGGTTCATTTGGGAGATTTAGACCATATTTTAGACGTGAAACAATTAGAACGGCTGGAAAGAACCGATATTTTATTAATTCCGGTCGGGGGCAAATTTACCCTTGATGCCAAGAAAGCGGCTGAAGTCGTCAAGCAGATTGAGCCGAGAATGGTTATTCCTATGCATTATAAAATAAAAGGATTAAAAATTGATTTAGATGGAGTGGATAAATTTATAAAGGAATTGGGCTTAACGCCGACAGCGGAAGAAAAATTAAAGATCAGCAAGAAAGATCTGCCTCAAGAAGATATGGAATTAGTGGTTTTATCCTGTTAAAATAAAATAATATTAAATATAAATATTTTTAAAATATGCCGAGGAGGATAAAAAAAATTAATAATAAAAACGAAGCGATAAATAAAAAGCAAGCCAAAGATAAAATCCGGCCGAAGAAAGTGAATTTAAAGGTAAAGATAGTAAAATCAAAAGGCAATTACTATAAAACGGGATCACGTACGCAGGAGAAAACAATAGCAGCCGGCAATAAAGAAATTCAGCGAATTCAAGATAAGGAAGCGCCAAAATCCGTTTTAGCAAAGGAAAAATCAAGCCGGGACGTTGCAAAAATTTCTAGGCCGGCGGGGGAGAAGGAAATTAATCAGGTTTACAATGAAAAAATAGAACAAGAAAAAAAATTATTAATGTGGAGCGGGATTATATTTTTTATGCTGTTAATATTGGTCGGCTGGGTTTATAATTTTAACAGCCAAGTTAAGAAAAATTCAAAAAATATCAATAATAATGCCAATAAGTTAGAATGGAGTAAGATAACGGGAGAAGTGAGCGATTCCATTAAGCAAATAGAGGCTGATTTGGCGAAATTAAGAGAAGCTAAATTGGAGAAAGTTGGGGGGATAGCCACTTCCACGGATTTTCCTCTGCCGAATTTATTAAAGACAGAGCAAACCACGGCGACAAGTTCAGAACAGACAGCAACCAGTCCAGAGCTTAATATTGAAATTAAAAATACAGAAGGTCAAACAGAAAATAATCAAATTAGCGCGGAGGAAATAAATAAGTTAAAAAAAATTATAGAAGAAAATAATAATTAATAGGTTAAATATGCCCAAAAAAAATAATAAGAAAAAATTAAAGAAAGTTTCGGTAAGAAAAGAAAATAAAAAAAATAAGCCGATTATTAAGGCGCGCAAAATTGTTGCGCCTAAAAAGAAAGTTAAAAGCGAGATTAAGGATGTTGTGGAAAATAAAAAAACAGGCGAAAAAGAATTAACCAAAAATATTGATATTATTAAGCCGCCGGAAGACAACAAAGGCAAAGGCGGTAATATTGTTAATGGCAAAGCCAATACTTCTTTTGGAATTGTAGAGCCGTTATCAATAACAACGGAAATGCGCAAATCATATCTTGATTATGCCATGAGCGTGATTGTCGCTCGGGCATTGCCTGATGTCCGCGACGGATTGAAGCCAGTGCATAGAAGAATATTATACGCCATGTGGAATGTGGGGCTTCGGGCCGGCGCGAAATTCAGGAAATCAGCCATAGTGGTCGGTGAAGTTTTGGGCAAATACCATCCGCACGGAGACACGGCTGTTTATGATTCTATGGTTAGAATGGCTCAGGATTTTTCCATGAGGTACCCGCTGGTTAACGGACAGGGAAACTTCGGTTCTATGGACGGCGATCGTGCGGCGGCTATGCGCTATACGGAAGCGAAATTAACCGCCATCTCCGAGGAATTAATTTTTGATATTGAAAAAGATACGGTTAATTTTATTCCTAATTTTGACGGCTCGCACCGGGAGCCGAAAGTATTGCCGGCCAAACTGCCGAATTTACTATTAAACGGCGCTATGGGCATTGCCGTCGGCATGGCTACCAATATTCCTCCCCATAATTTAAACGAATTGGTCGGGGCTATTTCTTATTTAATTGATAATCCAAACGCCAGTTCAGAAGATTTAATGGCATTTGTCAAAGGGCCTGATTTTCCTACCGGCGGCATTATTTATAACCATAAAGACATATTACAGGCCTATGTTACGGGCAAAGGCGGGATAGTAATGCGCGGTAAAGCAGAGATTAGTGAAACCAAGAACGGGTCTTTTCGGATAATAATAAACGAGCTTCCTTATCAGGTTAATAAAGCGGGATTGGTGGAAAAGATTGCGGAATTAGTGAAAGACAAGAAATTGGAAGGCATAAAAGATTTGCGCGACGAGTCAGACCGGGACGGAGTGCGCGTGGTTGTTGAATTAAAAAAAGACGCCTATCCTAAAAAAATATTAAATAGCTTATACAAGCATACCCAGTTGCAGGAGACCTTCCATGTAAATATGCTGGCCTTAATTGACGGCATTCAGCCCAAAGTTCTAACCCTGAAAGACGTTTTAGAAGAATTTATCAAGCATCGGCAGGAAGTAGTCAGGCGCCGCACTAATTTTGAATTGGCCAGAGCCAAAGAGCGAGCCCATATTTTAGAAGGATTGATGATTGCCTTAAAAAACATTGACGCGGTTATTAAAGTTATTAAAGCGTCCCGCGACAAAGAGGCGGCGAAAATAAATTTAATTAAGAGATTCAAATTATCTGGACGGCAAGCCGTGGCTATTTTGGAAATGAGGCTGTCTAATTTGGCCAATTTGGAAAGATTGAATATTGAGAATGAATTAAAAGAGAAAAAAATATTAATTAAGGAGTTAAATGAAATTTTAAAATCAGCCGTAAAAATAAAAGGGATTATTAAAGATGAAATTAAAAAATTAGCGGACAAATTCGGAGATGAGAGAAAAACGCAAATTATGCCTCATGGGGTAAAGGATATTTCTCTTGAAGATTTAGTGCCTAACGAAGAAACAATGGTGGCTATGACCAGGGACGGGTATATAAAGCGACTGCCTCCGGATACATTTAAAGTGCAGGCCCGGGGCGGTAAGGGAGTGATCGGCCTTTCCACTAAGGAGGAAGATATGGTGGAATTTATGTTTGTGACTATGACGCATACGGATGTATTGTTTTTTACCACTAAAGGTCGGATCTTCCAGCTTAAAATTTTTGAAATTCCGCAAGCCACCAGAACCGCCAAGGGCCAAGCTATTGTTAATTTCTTGCAATTATCAGGCGGTGAAAAGGTAACATCAGTATTGCCGCTGGATAAAATTGCCAATAGCCAGTATTTATTTTTCGCGACGGAAAAAGGCTTGGTTAAGAAAGTCAAGTTGGAAGTTTTTAGCAATGTCCGCCGTTCGGGGCTGATCGCCATAAAAATCAAAGATGATGATAAATTGATTTGGGCAAAGCCGACCAGCGGCCATGACCATATTTTATTGGTAACCAGCGGCGGCCAGGCGATTCGTTTTAAGGAAGAGAACGTCAGAGATATGGGACGGGGCGCGGCCGGCGTTCATGGCATAAGAATAAAAAAGGAAGACACATTAATCGGCATGGGGATAATTAAGACCGATAAAGAAAAATTAAAAAAATATCAGATATTGGGAGTTTCCGAATACGGATTTGGCAAACGCACGCCGCTTAATTTATATAAAGTCCAAGGACGGGGAGGTTCGGGCATAAAGACTGCCAAAATTACAGGAAAGACAGGCAGGTTAACCAATGCCTTTGTGGTTAATTCCGAATCAATGGCGGAAAAGGATTTGATAATCATTTCCGAAAAAGGCCAAGTCATCCGCCTGCCTTTTAAAACCGTTAATAAGTCCGGCCGCGATACGCAAGGCGTCAGGTTGATGCGCTTTAAGGAAAAAGACGACAAAATAGCCAGCATGACATGGGCGTAAGGATACAATAAAATGGCAATCGCACATTAGTTTTATAAAAATTATGCTATTATCCTATAATTAATATATGCAAATCCTGTAAAAAATCAACCATAAAGAGATAAAGAAATATTATAAAATTCTTAATCTAGACCATAACAAAAAGCAATACTTAAAAATGATTTTATAGCCAAGATAATTTTAAGCGCCAATCAAATTAAGATTTTAGAGGCAATTAGCAATGACAATGAAATTTGCAAAAATTTAATAACAATATGATAAAAAGATTAAAAAAACTTGATAAATTATTTTGGTTTCTTTCTAAAAAAGAGCCGGATTTTAATTTTGAAAAAGATAAGCGCGTTATAATTCATCAAACGCTGGCCTTGGGGAGCGCTGATGACGTCCGGGCGCTTTTTAAGAGGTATGGCGCGGAAGAAATCAGAAAAGAATTTCAAGAAATTAAGCGGAAGCGGAAAATTGCTCAAATAGCCGGTCTTCTGCTATAATAAAAGGGTTAAATATGTATGATACAGACACCAACATCAAACCAGCCGAAACGAGAGAATAAACTATTTTTATAAATCAAGTGCATGAAAAATAATAAAATCATCAAACAAAACAGTTTTACTGAGTTTCTGTTATACACCGCGCCGAATGGAAAAGTAAAAGTAGAAATATTTCTCCATAATGAAAATATCTGGCTGACACAGGACAAAATAGCTCTGTTATTTGGCGTACAAAGACCGGCTATAACTAAACATCTTAAAAACATTTTTGGAAATAGGGAATTGAACGAAGATTCAGTTAGTTCCATTTTGGAACATACTGCTGGTGTAGTATTGACTACGATCCGAACGAAGAAATCACGAAACAATTTTTTGCTACCGTGCAGAATAAATTGCACTTTGCCATATCCGGTCTGACCGCCGCAGAGATTATTCACAAAAGAGTCGGTAGTGCCAAGCTGAATCTAGGGCTGACATCTTGGAAAAATTCTCCCAAAGGCGAGATTAGAATTAATGATGTGGCGGTTGCTAAAAATTATCTGGATGTAAAAGAATTGGACGGATTAAATAGAATCGTGACTATGTATCTGGATTATGCCGAAACACAGGCAAAAGGTGTGTAGCCATGCGGATGAAGGATTGGGTGAAAAAACTGAATGCCTTCTTGCGGTTCAATGAGAGAAAAATATTACAAGACAATGGGAAAATCTCGCACGAAGTAGCAGTTGCGTTAGCAGAGGGTGAATATGAAAAATACCGCATTAAGCATGACAAAAACTATATTTCTGATTTTGACAGGGAAGTGAAGAAACTTCTTGACAAGAAAATGGTGTATAATGTATAATAAAAGCACAAACTTATGATACAGACACCAACATCAAACCAGCCGAAACGAGAGAGAGTAAACCTCTCAACTTTTTAAACCCTCGGTTCATAAA
>PETS01000123.1 GCA_002781265.1 Candidatus Falkowbacteria bacterium CG02_land_8_20_14_3_00_36_14
ATTTAACTCCAGCTCCACCTCCACGCCGATTGCCACGACCACCACTAACGCCAATGGTTATTATGGATTTGCCAATTTAACTGCCGGCGAATATGCTCTTAGCGAAGTAATGTTGTCCGGCTGGACCCAAATGAGCGCTCCGGCCGCCATTGACTTGACTGCCGGCGAAAATTCGCCAAATAATAATTTCGTTAATTATTATGAAAATATTATTGAGCCGATATGCGGAGATGGCATTGTTAACCAAGAAATTGAACAATGCGACGGCACAGCCGGCATTATTAATCATTATATCTGTACTCAATCATGCCGACTGGAATATGTTCCTTACTGCGGCGATAACATTAAAAATGGAGCGGAACAATGCGACGGCACTGACGGGTTAGTAAGCGGAAAAACCTGCAATAATCAGTGTGTGTTAACCGGCGGAGGCGGAGGCGGCGGAGCATTTATTATCACCAACGCCCATGGATTTTTACCAGAAGTGAAAGGCGAAGAAGGCAAGCCGATATTAAGTATAGATAAAACCGTCAATGCCGATTTTGCCAATGCCGGCGATGTAGTTGAATATAGCATAAAATTGATTAATAATGGAAATTTAACCGCTTTTAATGTTGTTCTTTCCGATGAACTGCCTAATGGATTCACTTCGGCAATTGACAATTCAAAAATATTGACTTTCAGTTTAGGCGATATATTACCCGGCGAAAACAGAACGACAACTTATAAAGTTAAAATCAGCGATAACGCGCCGGCCGGCATTTACGCCAATTTAGCGCGAGCCAGCGCTTCCAATCATGATCCGATTGTGGATACGGTTAATTTAGAAGTAAGAAAAGTTGAAACATTGGGGATTGAATTGCCGGCTACCGGTTTCAGCTTAAAGGAATTTTTGTCCATAGTATTAGTTATAATAATCGCGCTTGGTTCAATAACGATTGGCAAAAAGAGTTATAATAATCTATAATAAAAATTATAAAAATAAGAAGTTATAATTAATAACTTAAAATGCTCCCAATAATTAAAAACAAAAAGATGCTAAAAGCTCTAGTGATCGTACTAGAGCTTTTAGTTCTGGGATTAGTGGCCTATCTTATTATTTTGCCTTTTTATCCGGCGTTAAAATATAATATAACTTCCGATAAAAATTCTGATATTAACTGGCAAGACCTTGGTACTATTAAAAAATTGGTGGAAAAAATTGCCAATAAACCAGACGGCTATCTCCCGATTGCCGATAATATAAATAATACTGAAACATCAAAAAATAATTTATCCGTTGCTTCTAAAAATAATATAAATAATAATCCAATCAACCCGCCAATTAAAAATGAAAAAATAAATCGGATTATTATTCCTAAAATCGGGGTTAACGCGCCGATAATTGAAACAGCTGACGAGCAATATGGCCTTGACCGTGGAGCGTGGCGCGTTCCTAACAGTTCTACGCCTAACAGAGGAGGCAATATGGTAATTACCGGACACCGTTTTAAATATCTGCCTCCCAACAACCTTACTTTTTATTTATTCCATAAACTAAAAATCGGCGATATCGCATCGGTTATTTGGCAGGAAAAAACTTATTATTACCGGATTAAAGAAATAAAGATAGTAAGCAATACCGAGACATCTATTTTATCACCGGCCGAGGAATCAATTTTAACAATTTTTACCTGTGATCCCATTTACTCTACCAAAAATAGGTTAGTGGTAATTTCTGAATTAATAGAAGATAAAATTATAAATTGACAAAAATAAGTTTTAATGATATAATATAGCTATGAATTTAAATAAAAATAAAAATCCGGAAAATTGGCTGAAATATCTTAGATTTTTATTAATAGGCAGTTATATAATAAAGCTGTTTAATTTTATATTTTCTAAAAATAAAATAAGGAAGATTGAAAATAATTTAAAGGACTATATTAAAGAAGAAGAAAATGAGGTTGATAAATTTGTGGAAGGGAAGGAATCATTTGAAAAATTTTGCCGTGATTCAAATAATATTTTTTTAGAATATTTTATTCCTTGCGACCAAAACAACCACAAACCGAAAATATTAAGGACAAAATCCTTAATTATTATTTCCTTCGCGTTATTATTATTAAAATTCGCCGTTATTTCTTATTTATTTTTTATCTACCCGAATACAGCCAAGATGACAGAGATTATTACGCAAGAGCTCCATGGATTAATCAACCAATCTAGAATTGAAAATAATTTGCCGGCCTTAACTTTTAATAATAAGCTGAACCAAGTAGCCGAAGCCAAAGCGGACGATATGATAGCTAAAGATTATTTTGCCCATCAAAGCCCGGATGGCAGAATGCCCTGGGATTGGATAAATCGCGATGAATATCCATATTTGTACGTGGGAGAAAATTTAGCGATGAATTTTACTTCGGCTAAATCCGCCCATAATGCCTTGATGCTTTCCACCAGCCATAAAAAAAATATTTTAAATTCCAAATACGCGGACATTGGCTTGGCGGTTGTGAGCGGAGAATTAAACGGCCAGAAAACCAATATTTTGGTGGAAATTTTCGGCAGTACTAAATATATAACCGCGCCCTTGGCAAAAAATACAGCCCCAGTGGTTGCGCCCGCGATTAAAGAAGATATAAAAAATTCCCCGGAGAAAACAGATGTCTTGGCGGTGCAAAATGAAAATATTAATAATGATGAAAAATTAAATATTGGCGATAAACCGGAAAAATCGGATTTGCCGGCGGAAGAAACAATCCCCGCCCAACCCGTTGCGTCCGAGCCGGTTGAATCCAATCAGGTCGATAATAATTTAATAACAGATGAAGAATCGCCGGCGGCACAGAAAAAAATAATCGCGGCCGTCAGCCCAAATCCGGAACTGGAAAATAATATTTCCGCGCCGGTTGAAGAAATTGAAATCAAAGATTACAAAAAATTAGGCGTAGCCACTTTGGTTATTAATTATTCAAAATATATTTTCTTGGCGGCCTTGATTTTTCTGTCAATCGCGCTACTGTTGAATATATTTATTAGAATAAACATCCAGCATAAGCCGGTAATCATTCAAACTCTTTTAGTAATAATTTTTATCGCCGGCCTATTAACTGTTAAAATTCATTTCGTAGAAAATATTATAGAGCATATATCAGTACTCTAATTAATCCGGATTTATATAACGGCTTTTTACGCAAATTAATTTTAATATTTATTGATAATAAGACCTGATTTTTCTATTGATAATTATGCGCAATAAAAAAAAAGTTGTTATAGCCATGTCCGGCGGAGTGGATTCTTCCGTAGCCGTCAAACTGTTAACAAAAAAAAATTATAAATGCCTCGGCATTTTTTTGCATTTTTGGCAGGAAGAAGCCGGTTTTAAAAAGAAATTAATTTTAAACCCTGTTGAAAATAAATGCTGTTCCGCTAAAGCTTTGCTGGACGCGAGGCGAGTTTGCCAAAAAATAGGCATAAATTTATATACTTTGAATTTCCGGCGCGATTTTAAAAAAAAAGTGGTGGATAATTTTTTAAATGAATATAAAAGCGGGCGCACGCCTAATCCGTGCGTTAGATGCAATAAATTCGTCAAACTGGGCTTGCTGATAAAAAAAGCGCGTAAATTAGGTTATGATCGCGTGGCTTCCGGCCATTATGCGCGCTTGAAAAAAATCGGCCATGAATATAAATTATATCGGGCTAAAGACAAAGCTAAAGACCAGTCGTATTTTTTATATAACCTTGATCAAAGCCAATTAAAGCATCTGCTTTTTCCTTTGGGAGAATATAAAAAAGAAGACATAAGAAAAATAGCCAGAAAATATAAATTAGCAGTAGCGGAAAAAAAAGACAGTCAGGAAATATGCTTTATTCCGGGAAAAAACCATAATAATTTTTTAAAACGGCATTTAAAATTAAAATCCGGATTGATTAAAACTATGGACGATAAAACGGTCGGCCGGCATCATGGTTTGCCCCTATATACTATCGGCCAAAGAAGGGGAGTGGAAATCGGCGGCATCGGCCCTTTTTATGTTTTAAAATGCGATTATAAAACTAATACTCTTTATGTGGCCGATGATAACCATGACCCGCTTCTATACAGCGATAAATTAATTGCTAAAAATGTAAATTGGATATCAGGCAAAGAGCCAAAATTGCCGCTTGCCTGCGCAGCGGTAATCAGGTATAGGCATAAACCGACGAAGTGTATAATAAGCCCCTTTGATAAGGGGGGTAAGGAGGGTTTTATTCTTAAAAGAAAATTGGACGAAGTTAATTATTATAATAAGTATTTAGTGAAATTCAGCAAACCGCAAAGAGCTATTACCCCCGGCCAAAGCGTAGTATTTTATAGAAGAGATGAAGTGCTGGGCGGGGGAATAATTAATTAAAATATAACTAAATTACCCTGTTGACTAATTTATCAATGTATATTAAATTTATAACAAATATCAAACAAATAAAAAATTTATATAAGGAGGACTAGTAATGGTAATTACATTTTTTCAAAGTTGTTCGACTTGTTTTGAACATGTTTACATTTCAGTTGATGTTCATTCAAAAGATAAAGATATTTTAGAAAATATAGTTTTTCTTCTAGGAGATGAAATAAAGCCAGAAATAGTTGGATTACTGCCAAAAAAAATTATTTGTCCTCTATGTTCGGAGGAATTAGGAATTAATATTATTGGGGGCAGTTTTCAAGGTTTTACCAGCGAAAACAACAGTTTATAATGTTACCAAACCATATCTGGGAATTTCCAGGTAGGTAAATTCAAGGTTTAACTGCACCACTTTCAATATATTTAGC
>PETS01000050.1 GCA_002781265.1 Candidatus Falkowbacteria bacterium CG02_land_8_20_14_3_00_36_14
TGACATTTCTATATTGCCGGTACTATGACATTATCATGTGGGCGGGACAAAAATTGTGTTATAATTATATAATATAGATATAAATTAAATATATGTTAAAAAATAAAGAATTTGAAAAAATTGGTGATATAATGCATAAAAAGAAATTAATCAAGCCGCCGGCTTATATTTGGCAGGAATTGGCTTTGCGTATAATAAGCGATTTAAACGTGCCAAATTTTAAACGAAATTCAGTTTTCAAAATTTGCAAAGAATATTCCAGATCTTATATAGAAAAATGCTTAAATGATACCAAAGAGCTTTGCCATGACGGCCAATGCTGGAAATATTTTTTTAAGTTAATTAGTAGCCAGCCCCGTTAGAAAATTTTAAAAATAAAAAAATAAGCCATATAACAGCTTATTTTATTTTTGTTTAATTTTTTTATTATAATTTAAAATTCATTACTAAATAGCCGACTCCGAATGGGGCTTCATAAGATAAAATTTCCGGTTTATTATTAATACTATTTAAAATTCCTAAAAGCATAACTATTGATTTCAAACCGCATTCGCAAGCATCATGAATCAAATCGTGATTCATATTGAGTATATCTTTTATTTTTGAATTTGATAAATATTCTATTAATTTTTTGTCAAATTTTTTTGCTTTAGGTGAATAGCCCGAGGGTGCGTCTTTTGACAGGCGATGCGATAAATCGCCGGAAGCGATAACAGCTACGCGGTTATTGGAAAGCACCAGTTCTCGTTTTAATAATTTGCCAAAATTATAATGCGATTCCAAGTCAAGGCCGGAATAATAAATCGGGATAATTCTCATGCCCGGCAAATGCTTAGTCAGATTATATAGCGGCACTGAAGAGCCATAATCCAATTTTTCTGTGGTAATTGACTGTATCGGCGCCCGAGTTTCTAATCTTTCCCTTATTTTATAAGCCAAGCCGATATTCCCGTTTAATTTTACTTTTGTGGTGAAATCTCCAAATTCTTCAAAATCGCCAATAAATTTTGGATTTAAATTAATACTAAAAGAATTCGGCTGAATAAAACCATGGGGAGATATAATAACAATAGTATCTATATGGCTGGTATAAATATATTCTTCTAATTTTCCATAAGCCTGGATTGTGTTTTTTAGCCGTTCTGTATTTTCTTTGCCGATAAAAGGTATTATTAATGGCGGATGGGGGACAATAGCCGATAGAACAATAGACATATTATTAAAATTAAAATATAAAATTTAAAAATTATAAAATATTGATTTTTATATTGAACAATATTATTTTATTTTGATATTTCAGATATTGGCTCTCCATTATCATATATATTTAATATTTTTGGAGATACAGTAATTATATTTTGCCATTGATAGCCCAACTCTTCAAATAATTTTCCGGAAGTGATTGGCCGTTTGGTTGAATTAGCAATTATAAAAACGGCTGGGCTAGTTGATGATTTCAATAATTCTCCGTCATCAAATACTACCGGATCCGCAGTGTTATAATCTAATAATTCTTCCTGGGTAGCAGGTATAATTTTTTTATTCTTAAATTTTGTTTTCAAAAATATTGGATCCCAAAGGGGCGCTTTTTTGCCCTCAAAAACCCAATAGACGCCTCCGGTAGTTTTATCCTGGAGAAGCGCGCCGGTAGGATAAGTAGAACTGGCGTTAATGGGCAAGCCCTCTTGGTAAGAATTAATGTCTTCCCAGCTGGCGCTGATTACTTCATTGGGATTAAATCCTATTCGTCTAAATGCTTCATTGTCTGAAAATACTCTCCGTTTATTATCGACTAGCAAATAAATTGAACCATTTGGAGACTGCACTAATGAATATTGAGGAAATTTTATAGGCGCTCCCTTTTCATATTTATCTAGATCGGATTTATTGACTATGATTATTTTATTAATATCAAATCTGGAAGTGAGCGCTCCTTTGGTTAAAAAAGGGCGTTTTTTTCCATTTTGCAACAGCCAAACTCCAACTTCTCCTTCAGCTTGTAAAAGCGATCCGTCGATATAGTCACGGGAAAAATAACGCTGCCAAATTTTATAAAAATTATAATTACCGTTATAAACATGGGGGGTATAATTATACAGGGCAGCTGTAGCTCTATTGGCCGGTGTGACTAATGTATTTTTTTCATCAGAATAAGGGTTGGTGAATGTGTAAGTATAGCCTGCTTTATAAGTATAAAGTTGGGGATTATCCATATAATCTCGGAATTGAAGCGAGGCGCTATTAATTTGCTTCCAAAATCCTTGCCATCGGGGGTTGCATCCCGCATTATCGGGACATCCATACCCGGCGGCCCAATCTAATTGTGTTTGGGATGGATTTTTATCTTCAATCAAACTTTGTTCTTTTTGCAATAAAACAATAATAAATTTCGGGTTCACTTGGTTTGTCACAGTTCTATCGTATATAATTTCAGCAGCAGACATTTTTTTCCCCCCAGAGTCTTCAAATGCACCATTGGCAATGTATCCTTGCTTGTTGTTTAAAAATTCTTTGATTGCTTCAAAATTCATTGAATTATAATCAAGAATTTCAACGTCACTTATTATATAATTTGGGTTAAAATTATCATCCGCTTTAGCAATTTCACCGCATAAAATAAATAATATAATTAAAATAAAAACAAATATAAATTTTTTGCTTTTCATTATTATTTAGTTATAATTAATTCAATGTTTTTATTATAGCATATTTTATCAACATATTCAATAAAAGCATCCGGATATTATTTGGATGCTTTTAATTACGCTTTAAATTTGTTTTTAATTTTATTTAACAGCCATAGTTATTTTATCTTTGATATTTAAATTAATATTTACTTTATCGCCTTCTTTAATTTTACCTTCAATAATTTCCAGGGCTAATTCGTCCAAAATCATATTTTGGATAATTCTTTTAAGCGGTCTAGCCCCGAAAGTAGTATCATATCCTTTGGTAGACAGCATTTTTTTAACATTATCAGCTATATTTAATTTTATATCCTTATTTTTTAACCTTTCTTTTACTTTAATCAGCTCTAAATCGATAATTTTTGTCAATACCGCTTTACTTAAACTTTTAAAGATTACAATTTCATCAATGCGGTTCAAGAATTCAAGCTTAAAATGATCTTTTAGTATTTTATCTATTTTTTCCTTCATTTCTTCCCCAAGAATATTATCAATCTCTTTGGCGGAGCTGGCATCGGAAAAGCCGATAGAATATTCCTTGATAATTTCATTACCTAAATTTGAAGTCATTATAATTATTGTATTTTTGAAGTTTACGCTTCGTCCTTTAGAGTCTGATAATCTGCCATCGTCTAAAATTTGCAGCAAAATATTAAAAATTTCCGGATGAGCTTTTTCTATTTCATCAAATAAGATCACGCTATAGGGCCGCCTTCTTATTTTTTCAGTAAGCTGTCCGCCTTCTTCATGACCGACATAACCCGGGGGAGAGCCGATAATTTTAGCCACGCTATGTTTTTCCATAAACTCACTCATATCTAATCTGATTAATGCCGATTCATCGTTAAACATAAATTCAGCTAGGGCTTTTACGAGTTCGGTTTTCCCCACGCCTGTCGGACCGACAAATAAGAATGATCCAATCGGCTTTTTTTCTTCACTGATTCCAGTGCGTGAACGCCTAAGAGCATTAGCCACCGATTTTATGGCTTCATCCTGCCCGACCACCCGCTGGCTTAATTTTTTTTCAATTTTGGAAAGTTTTTTAATATCAGATTCAAGCATTTTTGATACCGGTATGCCGGTCCAGTGCGAAACTACTTCAGCAATATCTTCTTCATCAACTTCTTCTTTTAATATTTTTTGTCCGGATTTTTGAATTTTAGCTAATTTATTTTCTTGCTTTTTAACTTCTTGCTCAAGGGAAGGTATTCGGCTGTAGCGAATTTCCGCCACTTGAGTTAAATCATCGCCGCGGCGTTCAATTATTTCCGCCTTAGCTTTAAGCTGGTCAATATTTTTTTTAGATTCTCTTATTTTGCTGATAATATTTTTTTCATTTTTCCAATGAAGTTCCAACTGGTTTGCCTTTTCTTTAAGCTGGGCCAATTCTTTATTTATATTTTTAATTTTTTTAATTGATTTATTATTTTTATCGCTTATCAAGCCAGCTTTAGCAATTTCCAATCTTTTAATTTCCCTTTTTAAATTATCCAAATCAGACGGAGACGAATCAATTTCCATGCGTAAAGCCGAAGTAGCTTCGTCCATTAAATCCACGGCTTTATCAGGCAAGAATCTATCAGTGATATAACGGGCAGATAGCTTGGCGGCCGCTACCAGAGCATTATCGGTTATTCTTACGCCATGATGGATTTCATATTTTTCTTTAATGCCGCGCAAGATGGCAATAGTATCATCTATATTCGGCTCCGCTACCATAATCGGCTGAAAACGGCGTTCTAGGGCGGCGTCCCTCTCAATGTATTTTTGGTATTCCTTAGTAGTAGTAGCTCCGATGGTTCTTAATTCTCCGCGGGCCAAGGTTGGTTTAAGCATATTAGATGCATCCATTGCCCCTTCAGAAGCACCTGCGCCTACTAAGGTATGCAATTCATCAATAAATAGGATAATTTTACCTTCTTTTGATTTTATTTCTCTTAAAACCGCCTTTAAGCGGTCTTCAAATTCTCCGCGGAATTTAGCGCCGGCTAGCAGAGATCCTAAGTCAAGGCTTACTATTTCTTTATTTTTTAATGTTTCCGGAACATCACTGGCCACTATACGTTGAGCTAATCCTTCAACCACGGCGGTTTTTCCTGTTCCAGCTTCGCCGATAAGCACCGGGTTATTCTTAGTGCGTCTGGTCAGAACCTGCATTATTCTCCTGATTTCATCGTCACGGCCGATAACCGGGTCTAAATTCTTTTTTCTAGCCTGCTCGGTAAGATTATAAGTATATTTTTCTAAACTGCGGAATTTTGTTTCCGGGTCAGGGCTGTCAATTGTTTGCGAACCGCGCAGTTCGTTTAGTATATTTAAAACTTTACTATATTCAACATTAAAGCCAAGTAAAATATCCTGGGCTTTTGATTTGATGCTGATTAACGATAAAAGAATATGCTCGGTTGAAATAAATTCATCACCAAGCATTTCTGATTCTTTTTTGGCGCGTTCTAAAACCATCGCTACTTCAGCCGTGCCTTGCACAATGCCTAAATTTAATTTGCCGTAAGTTGAGTTTTTCGGCAGGCTGTCTATGGCTGATATTGTTTTTTCCAAAACTAAATCATAATTAATATTTAATTTTTCCAGTACCGGCTTAGTCAAGCCCTCATGCTGGTTTAAAAGGGATGCCAATATATGCAGGGCCTCAATATGATGCTGGCCGTTATCCTGGGCGATTATTTGGGCATTTATTATTACTTCCTGTGATTTATAAGTGAATTTATCAAACATATAATAAAAAATTTAATAAATAATCTATTAGCAATCAAATATTAAGAGTGCTAAAATTAATATAGTATATCCCATAAAATATGTCAATCCCAATAAATTATTAAACAACAGGTCTATTCTATTATATCTAAATTTTTATCACATTGCGGACAATTGCCATGTTTATCGAATCTTTCAATGTGATAGCCGAAACGGTTAATAACTGATTCTCCGCATTTGGGGCAATAAGTGTTTTCTTTTTGATCACCGGGAATATTGCCAACATAAACGTATCTCAGTCCGGCATCTTTGCCTATTTCATAGGCCTGATAAATCAAATCATCGCCGGTTGTCGCTAGTTCTTTTAATTTCCAGGATAGGTCAGGCGAAAATTTAGAAATATGCCAAGGGGTATCCGTATCAAGCTCGGATGCAATAAATTCCGCTGCTTCTTTAAGCATTTTTAAATCAGACGACAGCGAAGGAATTATTAAGGTAGTAACTTCTAAATGAACTTGTTCTTTTTTGAAAAATTTTAAATTTTCTAATACCGGGCCAAGTTTTGCCCGGCAATTATTTTTATAAAATTTTTCATCCATTGATTTCAAATCAATATTAATCGCGTCTAGATAGGGGATAATAGACTGCGAGCATTCTTGGCTCATATAGCCATTAGATACCCATACATTTTTTATATTTTTATCATGGGCTAATTTCATAATATCAAGAGCATATTCAGTCCAGATAGTCGGCTCATTATAAGTGTAGGCAATGGATCGGCAATCATTATAGATAGCTTCGGAAATAATTTTTTCCGGATTGATCGGCGTTGTATTTTCTAAATTTTTAGCCAGATTTTTTATTTGGGTAATATTCCAATTTAGGCAATTAGCGCAGGCAAAATTGCACCCTAAAGTACCGATAGAATAGCTTAAAGTACCGGGCATAAAATGAAAAAAAGGTTTTTTTTCAATAGGATCGATATTAATAGCCGCCGGTTTGGCATATATTAAAGAATAAAGTTTGCCGGCTATATTTTTTCGCGTTCGGCATAGGCCGAATTTATTATCTGCAATAAGGCAGAAATGGCTACAAAGCCGGCATTGGACTATATTATTTTCTTTTTTTTGGTAAAATTTTGCTTCTTGCATAGATTTATAATAAAAGAAAGCGTTTAATAAATATATTAATTACACAGTTAATTCATAATCATTGTTGAATATTTATTAATTTTGTAAGTTAAGTAATATTGTTTTATAAAAATCATTGATTAAAGCCATAATATAAATTATAATAATTATATGGAAAAAATCAATATATTGGGAATTAATATTTCATTATATGATAGAAATGATGTTTTAGCAAAAATTGAATTATTTTTATCAACTAATAAACAAATATTTATTATTACGCCTAATCCGGAATTTATTTTAGAAGCGCAGAAAAATGAAGAATTTTTTTATATTTTAAATAAGGCCGATTTAGCGATTCCAGACGGAGTGGGCTTAAAATTCGCCGGTTTTTTGCTTGGCCATAATATTAAAAGAATTTCCGGTGCGGATTTAGTAAAGGATATATTAGCTATTTTGCAAAAAAATAAATTAAAGGCGGTAATATTGAATTGGCGCCAGAGCATATCCAGCATGGAAGAAATCAATCACGCCATAAAATTAAGATATCCTTCGCTTTCATATATGGTAAAAAGCATAAATAAAGAGGGGAGTGACGCGCCTTTTATAGAAATTAATAAATTTAAACCTGATATTTTATTCGTTACCTTGGGTTCGCCGGCGCAGGAAAAGCTTATTTATCATAATTTAGCTAAAATGCCGTCAGTCAAAATCGGCATGGGCGTGGGTGGCAGTTTTGATTTTTTAACTAATAAAATTAAGCGAGCTCCGAAAATATTAAGAATAATAGGATTAGAATGGCTTTGGCGCTTAGCTATTGAACCCTGGCGGTGGCGGCGGATAGTAAACGCGGTAATAATTTTTCCTTTACAATTCTTAAAATGGAGATTTATTTTGCCGTTTTTATATCGGCCGAATGTTGCCTGCTTATTATTTAAAAGAGTTGATTATAATAATAAAATACTGCTGGTGGAAAGAAAAAACGAACCAAACCATTGGCAATTGCCGCAAGGCGGTACGGACGGTAATGATATTAAAACAGCCGGTATAAGAGAATTACAGGAAGAATTAGGAACTGATAAATTTATTCCCATGTCTTATTATAATTATTTATATAGATATAAATTTGGAAATTTTATGGGAAAATACGACGTATTAGCCAGAAAGGCAGCTGGCTATAAAGGTCAAAAACAAGGTTTATTAATAGCCGAATTTAAAGGCGAAGATAAAGATATAAAAATAAATTATTACGAACATTCTGCTTGGAAATGGGTGGACGTGAAAAATTTAATGAACGAAGTTCATCCGATAAGAATAAAAGCAACTAAAATATATTTAAATAAATTTAATGAATCAATAAAATAAAAACTTATGCCTAAAATAAGATTAAGATTCGCGCCATCTCCCACCGGTTATCTCCATATCGGCGGATTGCGCACTGCTTTGTTTAATTATTTAATTGCCAAAAATTTAGGCGGCAAATTGATATTGCGCATTGAGGATACTGACCAAAAGCGGGAAGTTAAAGGAGCGGTAAAAAGCTTAATTGATATTCTTAACTGGTCAGGGATAAAATTTGACGAAGGACCGGAAATTGGCGGAGATTTCGGCCCTTATTTGCAAAGTCAAAGAAAAAATATTTATAGCAAGCACATTCAACAACTTATTAATAAGGGAAAAGTATACTATTGTTTTTGCGCTCCTGAAAGGCTTGATAAAATGCGCCAAGAACAGCAAATAAAAAAATTGCCTCCTCGTTATGATAGAACTTGCCGGGATTTAAGCGATAAAATAATCAAGCAAAATTTAAAAGATAAAAAAAGTTTTGTCATAAGGCAAAAAATGCCTTTAGCCGGAGAAGTTATTGTCAATGATGAATTGCGCGGCCAGATAAAATTTAAAGCTGAAAATTTAGACGATCAGGTGTTAATCAAGTCAAATGGAATGCCGACTTATCAGTTTGCCAACGTAGTTGACGATTATTTAATGAAAATAAGCCATGTGGTCAGGGGAGAGGAGTGGATTCCTTCATTGCCGAAAAATATTTTGCTATATAAAGATTTTGGCTGGACAGCCCCAAAATATATTCATTTGCCTTTAATGCTGAACAAAGGCGGAGGCAAATTAAGCAAACGGCAGGGAGATGTGGCGGTTGAAGATTTTCGCTCCGCCGGCTATTTGCCAGAAAGTTTGATAAATTTTTGCGGGCTTTTAGGATGGCGCTTTTCATCAGCAGAAAAAAAAATTGAAGAAAATGAAATTTTTTCCTTAGCGGAGTTGGTAAAAATATTTATAATTAAAGATATAAGCGTTTCTCCGGCCATTTTTGACAATGATAAATTAGATTATATTAACGGTTATTATATTCGGCAAAAATCTTTAGATGGATTATTGAAATTAATTAAACCTTATTTAAAAAATAATATAAATTTAGCAAAAGGAAAAATAAATATTTCCGATGAATATATAAAAAAAATTATCCGCCTAGAGCAGAAAAGAATCAAAAAACTTTCAGAAATTGGGGAGCTAACTGAATTCTTTTTTACTAATGCGATAGATTATAGTAAAGATCTATTAATATGGAAAAAAATGCCGTTTGGGCAAATAAAAATTAATTTGGAAAAAATTATTATTATTTTAGAAAATATTACAGATAAGAATTGGAATAATAATTTTATTAAAAATGCCATAATATCTTATATTGAAGTAGCCAATCAGCCGTTGGGAGAATATTTATGGCCGATGAGAGCCGCCTTAACAGGCAGAAAAGCCAGCCCTGATCCTTTCGACGTGGCGGCAGTCCTAGGTAAAAATATAAGCATTAAAAGAATTAAAGAAGCTATAGATAAAATATAAAAAATATGTTATAATATAATTATGAATAAATTAATGATAAAAAAAATAAAAATTATTTTAATATTAGGTATTTTTATTATTATTCCCTTGTCAGTTTTTAGCCAAACTGATTATAGCAATCTTGATATTAATAATGATATAAAAATTTTAAATGATCAAATTAAAGAGAAAAAGAACCAAGTTGAAAAAATACAAGAAAGGCAAAAAAAATATAACGAATCGTTAAAGAATATTATTTCTGAAAAATCCAGCTTGCAGAGCCAATTAGCCCTGCTTGATAATCGATTAGCCAGCGCGGAAATTGATGTTGAAGAAATAAAAACTGAAATTGAAATTACTAATTTGGAAATAAAAAAGATTAAAACAGAAATAAAAAATAAAAATGATGAGATAACAAAAGAAAAAGACCATTTGGAAAATATTATTCGTTTAATTTATAAACAGGACGATACTAGCGTTCTGGAAATAATTCTATTAAATAATAATTTGTCTGATTTTTTAAATCAAACAAAATATTTAGAAGATATTAATAGTGAAATTGATAATTCACTTAATACTTTGAAAGATTATAAAAAACAATTAGAGCAAAGCTTAGGCCAATTAGACGGAAAACAAACAGAATTTTTAAATCAAAAAATTAAATTGGAAGAAAAAATAAAATCATTAGCCGCTGAAAAAGAAACTAAGAATTATATTTTAGAGCAAACTAAAGTATCAGAAAGGGAATATCAAAATTTAATAAATACAGCCAAGGAAGAACAGCAAGCGGCGGCATCGGAAATTGCTAATTTAGAAAAATCTGTCAGAGAGAAAGTTGAAAATTTGCCTGATAATAAATTAGAATTCAATGATTCCGGATTAATATGGCCGGTACCTAAGAATACTATTACATCTTTATTCCATGATCCCGGGTACCCATTCAGATATATTTTTGAACATCCGGCTGTAGATATCAAGGCCGCTCAAGGAACGCCTTTAAAAGTGGCTGCATCAGGCTATGTGGCTAGAGCTAAAGACGCCGGTAAAGGATATAGTTATATTATGATTGTGCATGGAAATGGTTTATCAACTGTTTATGGCCATGTATCAGCTATTTACGTTAAAGAAGACGATTATGTAGTTCAGGGGCAAATTATAGGTAAAAGCGGGGGATTGCCCGGTTCACCAGGAGCCGGCCAATTAACAACAGGGCCTCATTTGCATTTTGAAGTGCGATTAAACGGCATTCCGGTTAATCCTTTGGAATATTTACCTTAGCAATTTTCTGTCTAAGATGGATTATTTTAAGCTATGGAATTTTTTATGGACGTCCCTTAGTTGCTTATTGGTAACATGAGTATAAATTTGAGTAGTAGAAATATTTCGATGTCCTAAAAATTCCTGTACCAGCCGCAAATCAACGCCTTGGGCCAAAAGATCGGTAGCAAATGAATGCCTAAGGGTATGTGGGGTGGTTATAATGGGCAGGCCGGAAATTTTAACATATTTTTTAATTATTAATTCAATGCTTTTTGGGGTTAGCCGGCGTGAAATGCCGGTTTTTTCTATGCCTGGCTTATAGTTTATAAATAATGCTTCATCAATATCATTTCTTATTTTTAAATATTTATTGAGCCAATTTACGGCTCGGGATGATAAATAAACAGTGCGCACCTTATTGCCTTTGCCAATTATAACAATTTCTAAATCTTTGGTAGAATCCTTGATTTTAAATTGTTCTCTATTAAGGGCGGTTAGTTCAGATACGCGCAGACCGGTGGAAAATAAAATTTCTATTATTGCCCTATCTCTTAATCCGATATTAGAATTTATATCTGGCGATTCAAGTAATTTTTTAATTTGATCTAATTTCAAAAATTTTACTTCCCGTTCGCCTTTTTCTTTAGCCAGCTTAACCTTCACTGGGGGGAGGGAAGGGATATTTTTTTCCGCGAAAAATTCTAATAAGCCGCGTAAAGAGATTAAATAGTAATTTTGAGTAGATTTTTTTAAATTGTTCTTGGTATTAAGATTAATAAACTTAGAAAGATAAACCCTGTATTTCCATATATGGTTGGTATTAAATTCAGATGGTTTAAGATTTTGGAGATTGTTTGCCACTTGCCATTTAAAAAATATATTTAAAAATCTTGAATAATTTTCTTGAGTTTTAGAAGCTAAGCCCTTTTCAATTTCTAAATACTCCAAATAATCAGTTAAATATTTAATTATGGGTTTATTATTATCCATTTATTCCATTAAATACATAATTGCGAGAGGATTAGTTAGATTGATTATTATAACTTCGCATAATGTAGATTAATTAACATATATTAAACATATACCTAATAATCAAAATTGTCAAAATTATTATCTAACTGAGATTGACCCCCATTATATTCAATTCCGGTAAAAATAATAATAATATTTTTATAATAAGTAGAAATATCCCAATATTAACTAAGCAAAATATTAATACGGCAATAATGAAGATAAATTTGAAAGTTTTTTCCATAATAGTAAAATTTATTTATAATAAACTTTATCACCTATACTTATATTTATATATTTTTTATTAATAAAATCACTTTTTAATTTTTCCTCAATAATGGTTAAAAGTTTCGTGGTTTGCTTATTTATATCTTCCTTTGAGCTAAAATATATTACCGGCCCTCCAAGCACCAGCATTTTAATTATATCAGAATTAGGATCAACAATAAACCTGTCTATGGTGAAATTATGCTTATTGTTATTATATTCTCCGTATAAATTAATAATAAACTCTATTTTATCTTTTCCATCTTTAATCATATTATCATAAATCATTTTTCCGCCATAAGATTCAATCAAAGGATATTTTTTGCTATCAATTTCCAAAGGATCAGCTTCAGCCATAATATTTCCTAAAGCGTCGGCATAATAATGATTGTCATTCTCATACCAAACTATTGAATAATTTTTGTCTTTAATACTTATTAATATAGTATGAAAATTTTTTGTATTTATTATTATGTCAGTAAAATTATATAGGTTTTTTATATTATCGGCAAATTTATTTTTATCAAATAAATATAAATTATTTTGCCTTCCGATTAAAAAACGATTATCATTTAATTGTTTATAAAATATATCTTCAATTTCCTTTTGGGATATTTTGTCATTGCCGTTGATTATAATTTTATTTAAAATAAAAAAAGGAGAAAAATAAAAAAACCAAATAATAGCAATTAAAACAATAAATAAGGCGCTCATTTTAAAATAAAATACGGGCCTTAAAGATGTTTTTTTAAAAAAATTATTTTTTTTATTTCTAAAAAAAGGATTAATGTATTTTTTTTGGCAATAATTGCGCCTTATTATTCTCATTTAAATAATGATTAATAATTAAGCCGATGGTTAGACTATAAACATGATGCTGGCCAAAACGTTCTAAAATATATTGCTTGGTAACTTTTAAATTATGGTCAGAAAAATTAATATTAATTAATTGTTTATATTCAGTTTTAACAGCATTTGTTATTCGCCAATCTGAGCCATCTTTAAAGCCGAAGGTAATTATATTTTTTAAATTTGGTATTAATAATTTATTAATTCTGGCGTTGTCATTATTAAGTATAATTAGCCCGCTAAGCTTGGTCTTTTTGATTAATAATTCATACTCCCCTGCCATTATATCCATATCATTAAAACTTTCCAAATATCTTTGCGTGATATCCGTGATAATGCTTATATCAGGTTTAATAATTGACAGTAAATATTTCATATCTCCGGGGTTTGATATGCCCAACTCTAATACTAATACGCGCGGATAATTTGAAGAAAAAATATTAAAAAGCGCTTTTACTATAACAGACAGCCATTTTTTATAAGAATTATATCCGCTCTGAAGATTTAATACTGCCAAAGGCAGGCCGATTTCAGTATTGAAGCTTTTATTATTTGTACGAGTTTTTATGCCATTTTTGTTTAATATTCGTGTAATTTCATATCTAACAAAGGTTTTATTAGCGCTTCCGGCAATAGCAATAATAGTCGGCTTATAAATAAATAAAATAAATTTAGTTAAATATTTAAGATAATACTGCAATATAATTTTAAAAATTATTTTCATAAATAATTATCATAAGTTTAAAAATATTTTTCCATTCTATCAAAAGCATTATTAATATTTTTTTCGCTTCTGCCAAAACTTAATCTTACATGGCTTTCACCATGCGGGCCGAAAGCTATTCCTGGTACGACAGCCACTTGGATTTTATCCAATAGGTCTAAAACGAATTGCCAGCTGTTATTGTTTTTTAATTTAATACGAGGGAAAACATAATAAGCACTATTGGGTTTAATATAATCAAAGACAGTAGGCATTCTATCTAGACGGGCGCAAATCAAATCGCGCCTTTTTTGGAATTCACCGACAAAATAAAGTAAATCTTTTTCCGCCATTTCTAAAGCACCCATAGCGGCATATTGAGAAATTACCGGAGCGCAAGTCACTAATGAATCATGGACTTTTAATATTTCTTTAACTATAGATTCATCACTATGCAAATAAGCCACTCTCCAGCCGGTCATAGCATAAGCTTTGGAAAAGCTAAAAATTCTAATAACATTTTTTCTTAAATTTTTAACTTGCGCTAAACTAAATAATCCGCATGAGTCCGCATTGTTATCTGTGTAAGTCGGGGTAAAGACGAAGTCTTTATAAACTTCATCAGAAATCAAATACAAATTATGCCGTTTCGCCAAATCAGCTAAGTTTAATAATTGTTTTTTATTATAAATTGTGCCGGTAGGATTGTTGGGGTTGCAATAGAATATAGCCCGGGTTTTATCTGTTATCGCTTCTTTAAATTTATTTATATCCAGTGCCCATCCTCTATTTTCATCCAAAGATACAAAAATCGGCTTGCAGCCGGCTAAACAAATTACTTCTCTATAACTGGTATAGGTCGGCTCCGGAATAATTATTTCATCGCCTGGGACAGTAATTGTAAGAATAGTAGCGGTAATGGCTTCAATTGATCCAGCTGTAACTATTATTTCATTTTGCCAGTCATAATACATATTATCTTCTGCTAAAGATAATTCAATTAATTCGCGCAATTCCGGCAGGCCGGGCGATAAAGAATATTTTGCCACTACCCCCCTATCCAAAGCGCGCTCTACCCGCCTTTTTATGCAACCGGGCGTGTCAAAACTGGGAATTCCCTGTGCTAATGAGATCACGTCAGGATAATGGGAAGCTTTTAATTCCATCTGTTTAATAATGCTAAGTTGTATATTTTTAGTGCGATCAAACATTTTTATTATTTAGCGCAGTTTCAATTAATTTATCTAAAAATTGGCCGAAATCAAGTCCCGCAACTTTAGCGGATTGAGGAGTTAAGCTGGCATCAGTCATGCCCGGGATAGTGTTTATTTCCAAGAAATATAATTTATTGTCTATTTTGGACCAGATAAAATCCGCCCGGGCCAAGTCCTTACAGCCGACAGCTTTAAATATTTTTATTCCTAATAATTGAATTTCTTTTTTTATATTATTTGGAATGTGCGCCGGGCATATTTCCTCGGTACCGCCTTTTTTATATTTGGCTTTATAATCAAACCATTGGGAAATTTTAGGCTTAATCTCAATTACCGGCAAGGATTCCGGCGGATTGCCAATTATAGGGACAGTCAATTCACGGCCGTTAATAAATTCTTCCAATAAAATTTTATTGCCAAATTTAAAAGCATTTAAAATCCCCTTTTGTAAATCTTTGTCGTTTTTAGCCATGGAAATGCCGACAGACGATCCGGATAAGAGCGGTTTTATAAATATAGGCAATGATAATTTTTTAATAATTTTTTTAATATTATAACTATCATTATTATTCAGAATGATATCGCGGCCGACATTAATACCAGAATTTCTGGCAATTATTTTTGCTTTGGCTTTATCCATGGCTAAGGCGCTGGCTAAACAGCCGGAAAAGACATAAGGCATGCCCATCATATCAAGCATGCCTTGCAGACGCCCGTCTTCGCCGAAAGGCCCGTGCAAAGCCGGAAAAACTAAATCAAATTTTTTATTTAAAGTGTCATTAATGAATATTTTTAAATCGTGCTTAGGATCGTATTTGCATATTTCATATTTATTTTTATCTAAGGTCGTATATATTTTAGCCCCGGTTTTTAAGGAAATTTTCCTTTCTCCCGATATTCCTCCCATTAGTAAAGCAATTCTTAATTTTGGCATATTTTTAATCTTTTTTAGATATAGTTTCAATTTTATTCGGCATATAATTTCTTAAAATATCCGGCACGATTACTGAACCGTCTGCCTGCTGAAAATTTTCCAAGATAGCGATTAAAGCTCGGCTGACAGCGATGGCGGTGCCATTAAGCGTGTACACGTAATTTTTTTTGCTGAATTTATCTTTATATTTTATGTTTAACCCGCGAGCTTGATAATCAGTGCAATTGGAGGTGGAAGTAATCTCCGCCCAATCGCCTAGCTTTCCTTGCTTATTCGGTTTTCCCGGCATCCAAGCTTCTAAATCAAAGGTTCTTGATGAAGGCGCGCCTAAATCTGCCGTGCAATGGTCAATTATGCGGAAAGGAATTTCCAGTCCTTTAAAAATTTCTTTTTCTATATTCAATAATTCCAGATGGTTTTGCTCGGACATTTCATGAGTGGTGTAGATAAAGAGCTCAATTTTAGTAAATTGATGGACTCGGAAAATTCCTTTGGAATATTTTGAATAACTGCCGGCTTCTGTGCGAAAGCAATGGGACAGGGCGACATATTTTTTAGGGAGTTCTTTTTCATCCAAAACTTCATTCATATGGTAACCGCCCATAGTGATTTCCGCCGTGCCGATTAAACTCAAATCCGAGTTGTTAATATTATAAATCTGGGTTGACTCCCCTCTTGGATTGAATCCCAGACCCTCTAAAACTTCCTGTTTGGCCAAATCAGGCGTAATAAATGGGGTAAAACCATGTTTTATCCCCGTGTCTAAAGCATATTGGATTAAGGCCACTTCCAATAAAGCCAGTTCATTTTTTAAATAATAAAATTTTGCGCCAGTAACTTTGGTGGCGCGATTAAAGTCAATTAGGTCTAAATCTTTTGCCAATTCCACATGATCTTTGGGCTTGAAATCAAATTTGGTCGGGCTTTTAAATGTTTCTATAACCGGATTATTTTCTTCATTTTCGCTCACGCATACTGCCGGATGGGTTAAATTTGGCACTTGCATCATCATTTCGTTAAATTGTTCCATAATTAGTTCCTGCACATCCTCTAATTTTTTGATTTCTTCGCTGATTATTTTCATTTCTTCAATTTTTTTAGCTGATGGCTTTTTCTTTGAGCCGATATTTATTTTTGCTTTTAAGGAGTCAATGGCCGTAGCCAGCTCCCTTTTCTTTTTGTCCACATCCAAAAGCTTGTCAATATCAATATTGACCAAGCGATTATGGCAATTTTCCTTGACTATTTCCGGATGCTTTCTTATAAATTTTATATCTATCATATTTGTTTATAAATTGCTTTGAATTACGAAAATAATCAAAATCCGCAAAGTGGTGTAAAATAGTATATAGAAAGCC
>PETS01000144.1:0-2254 GCA_002781265.1 Candidatus Falkowbacteria bacterium CG02_land_8_20_14_3_00_36_14
TCAAGAAAAAATAGCGTCTACATTATTTTTATCTTTAAATAATATTAATTATCCACAGAAGGTAGCTTTGACTCTGCAACAGTACAACACTTGACTTTTTTTGTTTTTCTGTGTTAATATAATCAAGTAAATTTAAATTCCAATAATATCAGGGTAAGTGGACAATCGCTTCATGCTTTTTTGTGTGGAGAGGAAAGTCCGGACTCCCTCCTACGCTGAAGCTTCGGAGGGCAGGCCTTTAGGGGTTTGTCTTTTGATGAAGTTTTTTGTAGGTGTTGAGACAGTCGCTAACGGCGACCAAGAGCAATCTTAGGGAAAGTGCCACAGAGACAATACTAGCTAGTATTTTTATACTAGCCAAAGGTGAAAAGTTTTGAGGTGGGCAAAATAGTTAGGATATCTGCTATTATGCGCTACTCAATTCGCCCTCTGGCGACAGAGCGCGCGCGGTAAACCCTGTCTGGAGCAAGAGCAAACCCCTCACTTTTTGCATAATTTATTAAATTGCGCAAAAGGTGAGGGGGAAAAGTAGCTCGCTTGACCCCGTGGGCAACTGCGGGGCTAGATAAATGATCGTCACCTGGCGCTTTTAGTGCTGGGAACAGAATCCGGCTTATAGCTTGCCCTGATATTATTGAAATTTATATTATACTTATTATGAAGAGATTGGAACTCTTTTTTTCTTTTTTATTGCTTCCGTTAGATTTTTTAATGATTGTGCTGGCCGGCCTATCCGCCTATTATATCCGTTTTGCTAAAATTGTTACCCAAATCAGGCCGGCTGTTTTTAATTTGGATTTTGGCGAGTATTTTAAAATTTTAATTTTTATGGCTATCGCCTGGCTGGTTATTTTTTCCTTTGCCGGATTATATCGGATCAAAAAAGGCAGTCGGAGCATAATCGCTGAAATTTACCGCATTATTTTGGCCTGTTCCACTGGCTTTATGCTTATAGTTATTTTAATATTCGCCCGGCGCGAGCTTTTTGAATCGCGCTTTATAGTGCTAGTCGCATGGATTCTAGCAATTATTTATATAAGTTTTGCTCGTATATTTATCCGGCTGATACAAAGATCTTTATTCAAATACGGCTATGGGGTGCACAAGGTAGTTATTGTCGGGGCTAGTAAAACTACAGATAATTTAATCCATTATTTTTTCACCCACAAAGATTCTGGATATTTGGTAATAAAGCGCTTGCGCGATTTTAACATAGAGGCATCCAAGGAATTGGAAGAATTTTTAAAAATAAAAGAAGCTGATGAAATAATTCAATCAGACCCCAATTTAAGCAAAACCGATATTATTAGAATGTATGATTTTGCCGACGAAAATCACTTAACTTTCAAATACGCCGCTGATTTATTAGGCACTAAAGTTTTAAAAACCGAAATGTCGGAAATAGCCGGCATCCCCATCGTAGAAGCCAAGAAAACACCGCTTGACGGCTGGGGCAGGATTGTGAAGAGGATTTTTGATATAATAATATCATCATTACTGATTGTAATTTTATCTCCGGTGATGCTTTTAGTTATTCTGCTTATTAAGATTGATTCCCACGGCCCGATTTTATTTTCTTCCCGCGACGACGGCAGTCCCTTATTCAGGGTGGGACAGAGAGGAAAATTATTCCGTTATTTTAAATTTCGCTCCATGGTGCCCGGAACAGACAGTATGCGCTATAATGAATTAATAGAAAATAATATCAGATCAGGCGGGCCGATGGTAAAAATCAAGGATGACCCGCGGATTACCCGCATCGGCAAATTTATCCGCCGCTGGAGCATAGATGAATTGCCCGAATTATTTTTGGTTTTAAAAGGGGATATGAGCTTAGTCGGACCGAGGCCCCATTTGCCGGAAGAAGTAGCCAAATACGAGCATCATCATAAAAAAGTTTTAACAATCAAGCCGGGCATTACCGGGATGGGTCAGATATCGGGCAGAAGCGATTTAACATTTGAGGAAGAAGTAAAATTAGATACTTATTATATTGAGAATTGGTCGCTTCTTTATGATCTGGCCATACTTTTAAGAACTCCGATCGCGGTATTAAAAGGCAGAAATACAGAATAGATTTGGAATAATGAATCATGAATAAAGTAATTTATATAAAGCTATATATTTAGGCGGATTGGTAGAAAATACCAACAAAAACAAAAATAAGATAATAGACTTGTCGCTTAATAATCTTTCTGCCGCAATTTGAAATTTTGAGCGTAAAATTATAAAAGGTCCTCTGTTTATATTAGCA
>PETS01000144.1:2279-6950 GCA_002781265.1 Candidatus Falkowbacteria bacterium CG02_land_8_20_14_3_00_36_14
CATTAAATATATTAATTTGTAATACATTATTTTTAAATTAACAAACATGAAAGTAGCGCTAATTCATGATCATTTAGCCCAAGATGGCGGAGCGGAAAAAGTTCTTAAAGTTTTTACGGAACTATTTCCGGAAGCGCCGATTTATACGCTTCTCTATGAGAAAAAGAACGCTGATAAATATTTTAAAGATAAGCGGATAGAAACATCAATCATCCAGCGCCTTCCCGGCGGAGTAAAACATTATAAATGGTATATGCCGTTTATGCCGATGGCGGTTGAATTTTTTGATTTGCGCGAATATGATTTGGTTATTTCCGACGCCAGCGCTTTTGCCAAAGGGGTCATCACCCTGCCGGAAACTTTCCACATCTGTTATTGCCATACGCCGACCCGCTATCTTTGGGATTATACCCATCAATATATCAATGAGCTCAATTACAATAAATATTTTAAAAAAATAATTTCGTTGGTTTTGAATTATATCCGCATTTGGGACCAGCATGCCTCCGGCCGGGTGGATAAATTTATCGCTAATTCTATAAGCGTTAAAAAAAGAATAGCAAAATATTACCGGCGCGGCGCTGTTGTCATTTATCCGCCGGTTGACCTCGGCTTATTCAGCATCTCTAAAGATTTGGGAGATTATTTTTTAATCGGAGGCAGATTGGCGCCTTACAAAAGAGTGGATATTGTCATTGAGGCCTTTTTAAAGCTTGATTATAAATTGAAAATTTTCGGCGATGGCGTTGATATGAAGCGGTTGAAAAAAATCGCCGGTGATAGCAAAAATATTGAATTTTTAGGAAGAATTGACGATGAGGCCAAGGCCCGCCTTTATAGCCGATGCCGCGCTTTTATTAATCCCCAGTATGAGGATTTCGGCATTACCGCCGTGGAAGCGATGGCCTCTGGCCGTCCGGTAATCGCTTACCGCCGCGGCGGCGCCGTGGAAACAATTAAAGAAAATATTACCGGCGTATTTTTTGACGACCAAACTCCGGCCGGAATAATGAAAGCCATTTCTGATTTTGAAAAAATAAGTTTTAATCCCGAAGAAATTAAGCAGCGGACAAAGCAATTTTCTACCGAAAGATTCAAGGAAGAAATAAAAAAATATATAGACGAAGAATATAAGAAATTTAAAAAATAATCAGTGATTATGAAAATTGGAATTGATATAAGAACTTTAATGGACAGGAGGTACAGCGGCGTTTCGGAGTATGCTTTTAATTTAGTAAAAGAAATTTTAAAACAAGACAAAAATAATAAATATAAGCTTTTTTATAATTCAGCCGGAGATATAGCCAGCCGCATGCCTGATTTTAATTATGATAATTGTGCTATAATAAAAGGCCGTTATCCTAATAAGTTATTGAATTACTGGCTATTTAAATTTTTTAAAAGGCCAAAGATTGATCGCTTATTGGGGGTTGATCTTTTTTTTATGCCCCATATTAATTTTATCGCTTTATCAAAAGAATCTAAATTCATTTTAACTATTCATGATTTGTCTTTTTTGAGATTTAAAGATTTTTTTTCCTGGCGCAAAAATTTTTGGCATAAAATGTTGAATCTCAAAAATTTAATAAACCGAGCTGATAAAATTATAACCGTAAGCGAAAGCTCAAAAAGCGATATTTTGGATTTATTTAAAACTTCGCCGGAAAAAATAAAAGTTATTCATTCCGGCATTGAAGATAATTTCCGGATGATTGATAAAAATGACGAGAGCATAATTAAAATAAGAAAAAAATATAATTTGCCGGAAAAATTTATTTTATTCTTAGGGACGATTGAACCCAGAAAAAATATTTCCAGCCTAATACAGGCCTATGGCCAGCTTCACGCTCATGGGCGCTATGCGGAATATAAATTAGTTATTGCCGGAGCCAAGGGATGGAAAAATAGAAATATTTTTAAAGCATGGTCCGAATCAAGTTTTGTTGACGATATTAAATTTATCGGTTATGTGGCGCGCGAAGATAAAATATATATTTATAATTTAGCAAAGGTTTTTGTCTATCCGTCTTTTTATGAGGGCTTTGGTTTTCCGCCGCTTGAAGCCATGGCTTGCGGCACTCCGGTAATCGCCAGTTATGCGTCAAGTTTGCCGGAAATATTAGGCAGAGCCGCTCTTTTAATAGATCCATATAATACGGCTGATATTGCCGAAGCTATAGATAATGTGATTGCCGATAAGGAATTGAGGAATGATTTAGTTGTTGGAGGATTGGCCAGAGCGAAAGAATACAAGTGGGGGAAAACTGCCGGAGAATATATTAAATTGTTTAATGCAATTAAATATTAATGCCAGCCGTATTTGAACTCTGACTATTGCTAAAAATAAAATTTTTTGCTATTATCAAGATTAATTATACAAAGTCTGCTTTTTAGCAGTTTTTATTTTGTTATATCATTTTTGTAATTGAAAATTATGTATTAATGCGCTTATAGCTCAGTCGGTAGATCTGCCTGCTCGCCTCGCTGTAGCTTTGGCGAAGCGGGCCGGCAGGCAGGGCAGCTAATAATAGATGTAATTATAATATGTATTATATTTATGTTTTGCAGAGTCAAGGAGATAATAATTTGTATATTGGTATAACAAAAAACATAAAAAAGAGATTATTTGAACATAATAGTGGAAAAAATTTATCTACTAAATATAGAATACCATTTAGATTGATTTTTAGTGAAGCTGTTAAAGATAGAAAAATAGCGAGAGCCAGAGAAAAGTATTTAAAATCTGGATGTGGGAGAGAATGGATTAAACAAAAATATATGCGCCTATAGCTCAGTTGGTAGAGCAGCTGCCTTTTAAGCAGAAGGTCGCAGGTTCAAATCCTGCTGGGCGCACCAAAATAGAAGCGGGCACAACGCCAAACCCTACTATTGATACTGTTAAAAAAATTGCAGACGCTCTTGGCGTTTCGCTTGATGTTTTAATGAAATAATTATGGACAATATTGATTGGCAACATAGGCAAGATATAGGATCGCATAGCTACCAGTGTAGCCACTGCGGCAAGCCCCTTGCGTCTGATAAGGGATATATGGGAGTGAGGCAAACTCCATTTGGGAATAAAACCGAATATATTTGCGTCTGTCATTTTTGCCATAAGCCAACCTATATTGATATGGACGGAAAGCAATATCCAGGTGTGGCATTTGGTAATTCCATTGATGGAATTGATAATGCATCCGTAAAGTCATTGTACGAGGAGGCAAGAAGTTGTGCCTCGGTAAATGCCTTTACTGCGGGAGTAATGGCGTGTAGAAAAATCTTAATGAATATTGCCGTTTCGAAGGGGGCAAAAGAAAATCTAAAATTCGTTCAATATGTAAAATTTCTCTCTGATAACTATTTTGTTCCGCCAGACGGCAAAGAATGGGTTGAACACATAAAAAACAAGGGAAACGACGCAAACCACAAAATTGAGATTGTATCCAAGGAAGACGGAGAGGAACTGTTATATTTTACCGAGATGTTGCTAACATTTATTTACGCCGTGCCAGCACGTTTCAAAAAGGCGGCGAAAGGCAAAGATGAAGTTTCTGAATCTAAAACGCAAAATAAATGAATATGGATAAAAAACGACGCGAAAAAATAAAGTAAAATTTTATGGCGACAGATTATTCTAACAATAAAACACCAGTTGAAATAAGGAAGCACAACATCGAGCTATTGTGGTTTATCTCAGAAAAGTGGTTTAGAATTCTGGAATTTTCATTGATTCTTGCGACTCTCTATTATTTCAAAGACAAAACCCACAATATTTTTATAGTTGCAATCTACTGGTTTTCTTGGATGATTTTTTGGTCATGGTTTACAGAAATCGGGGAATTTCTTACAGAAAAAATCACCGAAGGTAAGAAATTGAGCAAAAACAAGAAGTTACTGGTCTGGATATTATCCATGATACCCGTCATCGCAATTTATACAGTTATAACCATGGCGGCAAATTCTATTATGTCGGCAAAATAAATATGGCAAAAAATTATTCAAAACTTGGAAAAGACGACTTGCTCAAAGTTATTGAGAAGCTGGAATCCCGCAAAAAATACGGGCTGATTTGGGACGAGGAAAAAACCAAAGAGCAATTTGAAAAAGAATCGGAAAACGCCTTACCGGTTTTGAAAGAAGTGAAAGGCAAAGAAATCAAAACTGACGCGGGCAAGCCGACCAACATTTTGATTGAAGGCGACAATTATCACTCTTTGTCCGTTCTGAATTACACCCACCAAGGCAAAATTGATGTCATCTACATTGATCCGCCATATAACACGGGGAATAAAGATTTTGTTTATAACGACAACTATGTAGATAGAGAAGATGTTTATCGTCATAGCAAATGGCTCTCGTTTATGAGCAAACGTTTGCATTTGGCAAAGAATTTATTAAAAGAAGAAGGCGTTATACTTGTTTCCATTGATTCTATTGAATTAGCGCAATTAAAATTATTGATGAATGAAATTTTTGGTGAAGAAAATTTTATCAACATCATTACATGGAAAAAAACTAACAGCCCAAAGGCGCAGGCAAATACGCTCGGAAACCAACATGAATATGTAATTTTTTATGCAAAAAATATATCAAATATAAATCTCAATAAATTCGCGGGAGCATTAACAGAGAATTATAAAAAATCTTTTAACCACGATGATGATAATGGCA
>PETS01000104.1 GCA_002781265.1 Candidatus Falkowbacteria bacterium CG02_land_8_20_14_3_00_36_14
CTTTTATTACTAACCAATATTATCATATATTCAATAGAGGCGTTGATAAAAGGCAAATATTTTCAGATATTTATGATTTAAAGAGATTTATGCAAAGTATGGCCGAATTCAATACAATTGAACCGATCGGCAGTATATATGAAAATAAATATAAACTTGGACATCGGATGTCCAAGTCATCAGGAAAGCTAGTTGAATTTATATGCTATTGTTTAAACCCCAATCATTATCATTTTATTTTAAAACAAATTACTGATAAAGGAATTGAAAAATTATTGCAGAAAATCGGTGATGGCTATACAAAATATTACAACAATAAGCACAAAAGAAGCGGAGTTTTATTTCAGGGGAAATTTAAATCTGTACATATTAAATCTAACGATCAATTATTGCATGCCAGTATCTATGTTAATTTAAATTTTCGTATTCATAAAATAGACAAGACAATGTTAAAAATAGTAAAATCAAGCTGGCCGGAATACATCGGCGATAATAAAGATAATTTGTGCGATAAAAAAGATATATTGAGCCAGTTTAAAAACTCTGCTGAATATAAAGATTTAGCTTTGAATATTTTAAATGATATTATAGAAAGAAAAGAAGAAATAAAAAATTTTGAATATTAATCCTTTTGGAAGCAAGACTTCCAAGTTTACTTGGAAGTCTTGCTTCCAAAAAATTTATGGCGAAAAAATTTCAAAAAACCGTTAATTTGCGGGAGAAAATGAAGCAAAGCCAAAGCTGGGCGAAAGACAGGCAGGAGGGGATAGATAATATTTATAATGAAGCCAGAATTAATAAAAAAGATTGGCAGAAAATCATCCGGCCGGTGGCGACTAAGGTAAATGAAAAATTAGTCAAGCGGATAGTATTGATATTGGCTGTTTTGATAGCTATATTTTTAATTTATTGGCTGTATTTTAATAAAAATGAAAATGCCGGCAGTAATATTGATAAGGAAAAAAAGTGGTACGCGGTAAAATTAGTAGACGGGACCGAGTGGTACGGGCAGATTGGCGATATCGCCTCCGATCCGGTGGTGATGGATAATGTTTATTATAATTATGATCAGATGGATAAAAATGGAAACAACAATAAACAGCCCGACAGTCTGCGGTTAGTCAAGCGCGGCCAGGAAACCCACGGGCCGGACGGTTCGGTGGACGTGGTCCGCGCGCAAATTTTATATATGGAGCCATTGGCGGTTGATTCAAAAGTGCTTAAAGCCATATTGGAGTACGAAAAATAATTTTTTTAAATAGAATAACGAATCATAATTCACTATTCATGATTCATAAATTAAAAAACG
>PETS01000038.1 GCA_002781265.1 Candidatus Falkowbacteria bacterium CG02_land_8_20_14_3_00_36_14
ATAAGGGGTAAATAATATTTGCCCTTTTTTGAATTTAAACTATGAATTCTAAAAAACAAATAAATTTTAAAGAATTTTGGCTAAGATTATGGAATCTTTTAGAGCCATCGCAAAAACAGCTAAAAATATTATTTAGCCTTATTTTTATATTTGAAATACTCAGATTAATCGGCCCCTATTTATTAAAATTAATAATTGACAGATTAATCGCGCTCGGAGCAAGCGGTTTAATTACAGCTATTCATATAAGCGTTTTATGGCCGATAATAATTTTAATTATTTTGATGTTTATGGCTGAACAAATAGTATCATTTTTTTCTTATTTAAAAGACAAAAGAGTTTTTAATATTTTAATTGATATTGAATATTATCTGCCGATTGCCGCCCAGAAAAAGCTGGTTTTTTTATCATTATCCTATCACGAGAAAGAAAATACCGGCAATAAAATTTCTAAAATTGAGCGCGGTGTTTATAAAATCAGCGACTTAATGGCCAATATGTCGTGGGAAGTGATACCGACCCTGATCCAATTGGCAGCTACTTTTGTGGTTCTACTTATAGTTGATTGGCGATTCGGATTAACTTTGGCATTATTTTCGCCTTTATTTATATTAATTACTTATAAGGTAAATAAGGATCTATATCCGATTAGGAAAGCCAGAAACAAAGACCATGAAATAGCCATGGGTAAAATGGGCCAATCAATTATCAATATTAATACGGTAAAATCTTTTACGCAGGAAAAAAGAGAAATTGAGGAATTTAAATCTATTAGGGAGAAAATTAAAGAAAATGAATTAAAAGAATGGTTTAAATTATTAAAATTCGGTTTAGGGCGCAATTTAGTGGTTGATTTAGGCAGAATTACAATTTTATTTTTAGGCATCTATTTGGTTTGGCAAAATCAAGTGAGCGTCGGCACTTTGGTGTTTGTCATTACTTTGTCGGAAAAGTCATATTTCGCTCTTTACAGATTATCGCGATTTTACGATCGGGTGGGCGAAGGCGCGGAAGCAGTCAACCGCTTTGTTAATTTGACTAAAGAGGAAATAAATATAAAAAATCCGATTAACGGCCTAAAGCCGAAAAATCTTTTGGGTAAAATTGAATTTGTTAACGTAAATTTCAGCTATGAAGGCGATACTAAAAAAGCTTTGGACAGCGTTAATATAAAAATCAGATCCGGCTGCGTAACAGCTTTAGTGGGAACGTCCGGGGGCGGAAAAACCACTATCGCCCGGATGATTTATCGGCATTACGACCCGCAGTCGGGAATAGTTAAGTTGGATGATCACGATATTAAGGATTATGATTTATATTCTTTTAGAAAATTTATCGCTATTGTGCCGCAAGAAGTGGAAATTTTTAATGCCCGTGTAAGCGATAATATTTCTTATGCCAATCCCGCGGCTTCGCTGACCGAAATAAAAGCGGCGGCCAGGATTGCCAACGCGGAAGAGTTTATTAATAATCTGCCGCAGAAATACAATTCTTTGGTGGGGGAGCGCGGAATTAAGCTTTCCGGCGGGCAAAGGCAGAGAATCGGCATTGCCCGGGCGATTTTAGCTAATTCCCGAATACTAATTTTTGACGAAGCCACCAGCAATCTTGACAGCTACTCGGAAAAACTTATACAAGATGCTATGGGAAAAGTAAGCAAGGGTAGAACAATAATAATAATTGCCCATCGTTTAAGCACCATAAAAAAAGCTGATAAAATAATAGTTTTGGAAGATGGCCGGGTGGTGGAAGAGGGTAGCCATTATGAATTGTCTCAAACCGGCGGCGGCCTTTACGCCAAACTTTTAAATCTGCAAAAAATGGGGGATATAGAATAAATTAAGTTCTAGTATAGTCATTGCGAGCTCCGCCAGCTCACCTCACTGACGCTATGGCGAAGCGGGCCGGCGGAGCCCGCAATAACATTATGTATAATAATATATTATAGAGATACCCGTTTTAATTGTGCCAAAGTTTATAATTTTTAAACTAAAGTGGCATTATAACTTTATATCTGCTAAAATAATTAATATGATTGAAAATAAATTAAGGCAAAATGTTATATTGGCGCCGTTGACCACTTTTAAAATCGGCGGGCCGGCGGAATATTTTATAGAAGTGATAAGCAGAAAAGATTTAGAAGAAGCTGTTTGTTGGGCGAAAGACCATAAAAAGCCGCTTACTATTTTAGCGGGCGGGAGCAATGTTTTGATAAATAATCTGGGTGTTAAAGGGCTAGTAATTAAAATATATAACAAGAATATAAAAGTAATGGGGATAAGGCTTAACTGCGAAGCCGGCGCTTTATTGTCAAAAGCGATAATAACGGCGGTAGCGAATAATTTAACCGATTTAGAGTGGGCGGCGGGCATTCCCGGAACTATTGGCGGCGCCATCCGGGGTAATGCCGGCTCTTATGATAATACCATTGGTAAATTTATTGAAACGGTTGAAGTATATAATATAACCAAAAATAATTTTTTTATATTAAGCCGAAATGACTGCCAATTTGAATATAGAGGCAGTATTTTTAAAAATAACCATAGTTTGATTATTTGGCAAGCAATTATAAAATTACGAATTAGCGAAAAAGATAAGATTAAAAATTTAATTAGCAAGTATACAGATTATAGAATAAAAACTCAAGTTCAGCCAAGATTGCCAA
The DNA here is from genome assembly GCA_002781265.1 of Candidatus Falkowbacteria bacterium CG02_land_8_20_14_3_00_36_14. Classification (GTDB taxonomy): domain Bacteria; phylum Patescibacteriota; class Patescibacteriia; order Patescibacteriales; family UM-FILTER-36-11; genus UM-FILTER-36-11. Next base: position 2,666 of record PETS01000038.1, read on the forward strand.
GCGCTGGCAGTATTTTTAAAAATATTACCCTTGAAGAGTTTAAAAAATGTAATCAAAATTTAGCTTTTTGCTTCGAGAAAGAAAAAGGCGCGGTCAGAAATGGAATGATAGGGACTGGCTGGCTGATTGATGCATTAGGCATAAAAGGCAAAACCATCGGCGGAGCTAAAATCAGTTTAGAACATGGCAATTTTATTGTTAATACCGGAAAAGCAACGGCTTTAGATGTTATCGCTTTAATAAGCTATATAAAACAGCAGGTAAGAGACAAATTAAAGGTGCAATTAATAGAAGAAATCCAATATGTTGGTTTTTAAATTTATAAAATAAATTATTAATAAAAAGTTAAATTAAGCGGACAAAAAATATATTAATTTTTGTCCGCTTTTTGTTTATTCCCCTGCGCCAAGAGCGCAGGGCGAATTAAGGAATAATTTTATTTACTTGGAAACCTAATGGTTCCAAACCTTCCTAAGCGGTTCCTTGTGGCAGAGACCGCAGGGTGAAACTATTATTTAATGTTAGTTATTTAATCAGGCATCTGATTAGACATCCAATGTCCAATTGGACATTGGATGTCTTTGCTTTTGATATATATATAAAAAAAAATCCCTTGACTAATGAAATGTTTTGTGCTATATTTATCAAACATATAAAATATAGCAATAATATAATATGGAAAATAAATCAATATTGGATCAAATTATTACCAATTATAAAGCGGAAGAAATCGCTAAATTAAACGCTATTGAAATTATCAATGATATATTTGATAAATTAAATGAGCGCGAGCGTGATATTTTAATCCGCCGATTCGGCTTGCATGGAAAAGGAAAAGAAACATTGGAGAATATCGGCAATATCCATAATCTTACCCGTGAAAGAATCAGGCAAATAGAAACCACCGCTCTGGCAAAACTGCGCAAGCTTAAAGATTTAAACGAACGTCTTAGCGGCTTGAAAAAAGTGATAAATGAATTAATTGAAGAGCACGGCGGTATAATAGAGCGCAATTATTTGCTGGATAATTTAGTAAATTTTTCCGTGGATGGCGTAAAAAGCATTGCCGAAGAAGGCGTGCATAAAAGATATTTGGATTTTTTAATCGCAAAATTATTGTTTGATGAATTTGAAGAAATTAATAATTCTAATAATTTTATTAATTCTTTTAAAATAAAATATTCTTCGCTGGAGCATTTGGAACAATTAGCCGAAGAATTATTGGCAGAAATTAAAAATGCTAAAAAAATATTTACTACCGAAGAAATTATAAATTTGTCCAAACGGATGGATAGCTATCAAAAAAATAAAGGCAAATTCAATGCTAATAATATTATAGATATTTCCAATATAATAAAATCGACTTTGTATGATGAGAATACAAATATTATTAATGAAAATAAGATTATATATTCCCTGCTTAAAGCGTCCAAGCATATTGGACAAAATAAATTCGGGTATTGGGGCATTTATAACTCAAAAGAAATAAAGCCAAAAACCATCAATGATAAAATATATTTAGTATTAAAAAACCATGGCCAGCCGATGCATTTTGTGGAAATTGCCGATAAAATCAATAAAATCAGTTTTGATAATAAGAAAGCCAATCCGGCTACGGTTCATAATGAATTGATTTTAGATAGCAAGTATATTTTAGTCGGCCGGGGTTTGTACGGCCTGAAAGAATGGGGCTACAAAAAAGGAACGGTAGCTGATATTATCACGAGTATATTAGCCGACAGCCAAAATTCGTTGAGCAAAGAGGAAATAATAAATAAAGTGCTGGACCAGCGCTTAGTAAAAAAATCCACTATCATACTTTCATTAATGAATAAAGATAAATTTATAAAGCTTGATGGCAAATATAAGTTGAAAGAATAAAATTAGATATTTTTTATCGCCATTTTTTAAAAAACTCTAAGATTAAAAAATCTTGGAGTTTTTTGAAATTATGAAAATATATTAATTTGGCGAAAAAGTGTTACAATTGCAGCAATTAGGGTTACCTTTGGGGTTTCGCTCTCATGTGGTATGGTGGGAAGATTAT
>PETS01000004.1:0-16620 GCA_002781265.1 Candidatus Falkowbacteria bacterium CG02_land_8_20_14_3_00_36_14
TTGCGCCTTTAAATAATATTTGTGCAACAAAGCCATAAAAAATTACCTTATTTCTGTTCCGCCCCACTCAACAACAGTAAATCCTTTTCTGATAAAATGCTTTATTTCTTGTTTTTCAATATTAACAGGTTCATCAAGCGACTTATAAACCATAAATACTCTTAATAACGAATCTGGCTTGGGGGTAATATTAAGTTGGGCCGTGTCAGTATAATCATTATCAGCAAAATGAATTAAATTATAATTATTATTTTTCATTTTAGGATACCAAAAAACAATAAATTCATTATATTCGATTGGAGTTAAACCGATTTCGGAAAGAGTATTTTGTAAAAATACTTTTATATTTTCACCATTAACTAAAAAACCAGTTGATAAATCGTAATCAATTCGATTATTCGACTTGCCCTCCCAAAAAAGATAACTATATTCCTTATTGTCCGCTTTGTTTATTAAATGGCCGTCAGGATAAGCTAACACATTCCAACCGTTTATTGATCTGTTATATTCTGGATAATCTGCAATTATTTCACCAGCGTAATCAAGTTGAATCAATACATCTATTTTTTTCTGGGGGTAAAGATATATTACTGGTTTCCATACTATATTACTATCAAATACATCATTATAATAAGGAAAATCTGTATTATTTGTATTACTAGATGTTTCTTGTGGTTTTATTAATTCTGTTTCAGGGCATAATATTTCAATTCCTAAATAATTTTTTATATACCCAGCTTTAGTAAGGCCTGCCCAAAAAAATAATATCACTAATATTGAAATAATTGCAATTATAAAATTTCTAGTTACTTTAATGCTAGATTTATTAATACTTTTTTTATCATTCATATTTATTTGTATTATATTTTATAATATTTCCTTTATAATATTTTAATTTTCAAATAAAGGGTAGCTTATGTAAATTGTTATAAAAAAAATATAGAATAATATTATACCGGCCAAAGCATACCAGTTTTTTTTAAATATTAATATTAATATTATTATAGGTGATATAATTATTAATAAAGGAAGAACAATAATAAACGGTGTTTGAATAAATAATCCAATTATAAAATTTAATAAGTTTGTTATTTTTTTTGTTTTCATATATTTCTTTTATTCTACCACTCCTCAAAAAAAATCAACTTTTCTAGTTATATTATATTTATTTTGCCTTATTGTTTATTTAAGAAATTTTCTATTTTCTCTATTATATATTATTATTTATTATTATAACTGTATCTTACCATAAAACCGATAATTATCAAGTAATATAAAACTATCCAAAAAAAATTAAGATAATCAAGCTTAATATAAGCATAGGGAATTTCGGTTAATTTATCGGCGATAATAATTATATATTTAATCAATAATCCGGCGGGCAGAAAAAAAATAAAGGAAAACGCGGGCAGAAAAAAACTTAATAATAATCCTATGAGCATGGCTATCATAATAAAAGGCAGAGTCCATAAAATCAGCAAATTGGCCAAGGGCGAAATTAAAGATATAATGGAAAAATTATAAGCGATAATAGGCAGGGCTAAAACTTGGGCGGATATGGTGATGGCGATTATATCCCTGATGCCTCTTAATTTCGGCAATTCAATTTTATCAAGCCATCGGTCAATGACCGGGTAAATATAGATAATGCCGATAACGGCCAGAAAGGAAAGCTGGAAGCCGATATCATCGCGGAGCATTTTGGGATTAACAAACAGAAGCGCGGCTCCGGCAAACATTACTGAATTCGTGAGCCGGTTCAGCCGCCCCGAATTCAAGGCCAACAAAGCCAAAAAACCCATTAAGCCGGCGCGCAAAGCCGAAGCCGGCGCTCCGATTAAAATTATATAAAAAAATAAAAATAAACTGGCCAGCCAAAATGCCTGCTGGCGCCATAAGCCGATGCCGAGAAGAAAACTCATAACCAAAGCGCCGATAATGGAAATATGCAGGCCGGAAATAGCCAATAAATGGCTGATGCCGGCTTGGGAAAAATCATCCTTTATGTCTTGGCTTATATCTCTTTTATCTCCCAAGATTAAAGCTTGCGCCAAGCCGGCTTCCGGTTCAGCGAGCCCCGAATCTAATATTAAGCGCAGCTTATCTTTCAAAATAAAAATATTTTTATAAAACCAATTGCCTCGCCCCGAGTCCGTCCTTATTATTTCCGGATAATAACAAACAGAGTAGATATCATATTTGGCCAAATAGCGGTCATAAGAAAAATCATTAAATTCTTCCGGCTGTTCCAATTGGCATTTTATCTCCAGTTCATCTCCGTAATTATAGCGGGGGTATAAATTGGTAGTAATTAATATTTTTCCGCCAATATTTCTTTGTAGAGACGCAAAATTTTGCGTCTCTACTTCATATTTTACATTATTATTCCTTACGTCCGGCTCTTTAACCACCAGGCCGGTAATATTTATTTCCTGACCGTTATAATGCCAAATTTTGTCAGGAGTATCGATCGGCAAGGCCAGACCAAAGCGCCAAACAGCTAAAAATAAAACCAATCCTACCCAAAAAATGAGACGGATTGGTTTATTCTGCCAAAATAAAATCAACAAAACTGTAAAGATAATCAAACCGGCAAACCAAGCTAAATTATAATGTAAAATTTTAACAGGCAGAAATGAAGCCAGGCCCGTACTAATAATAAAAAATAAACAGCTCGCGAAAAAAACCTTGGCTTTTGATAAATCATATGCCATAAAAAAACCAAAACAAAAAAATAATTTATGTATTACGAAAATATTTTTAGAAAGGTATCCTGCCGAAACAGCAATTTGAAAATTATATAAAAACCCCTATTTTCGCAACCACAGTTAAATCTAAAAGAGGTTCGACCTCTTTAAGTAGAGGTCGAACCTCTACTTTCCGTCATTCTGAACGGTGCGACCCGCCCGCCAATCGCCTATGCTCACGGCGTTGGCAGGCGGGAGCGGAGTGTAGAATCCCGCAGGTAATGGATTGTGCGAAAACCACGGGATCCTTCGCCTGCGGTTCAGGATGACGGGGAGAAAAAATGACAAAATATAGTAAATGCACAAGTCCTATTAAATTTTAGTCGGGGTCTATCTGGATTTAAGCTTTCTTAAATACGCTTCGGCTAACCCATCCAAATCCCCGTCCAGCACCTTTTCAATCTCCGGCGTTTCATAATTAGTGCGATGATCCTTGACCATTTTATACGGCTGCATCACATAAGAGCGGATCTGCTTCCCCCATTCGGCTTTTTGCGCTTCGCCACGTAATTTTTTGGCTTTATCTTCCTTGGCTTCTATCTGCATTTTATAAAGCTTGGCTTTTAAAATTTTCAAAGCCGTTTCCTTATTTTGGTGCTGGGAGCGCTCGCTTTGGCAGGCAACGGAAATATTGGTCGGCTTATGCACAATACGGACGGCTGAATCGGTGGTATTGACGCTCTGCCCCCCGGGGCCGGACGAGCGGAAGACATCAATGCGCAAATCTTCATTTTTAATTTCCACAGCCTCAGCTTCAGGTAATTCCGGAATAACTTCTACTAAGGCAAAAGAAGTGTGGCGCATGGCTTCGGCGTCAAAAGGCGATATGCGCACTAAGCGATGCACTCCGGATTCTCCTTTTAAATAGCCATAAGCCCAGCGGCCGCTTATTCTAATGGTAATGCTTTTTATACCGGCTTCCTGCCCAACGCTTCTATGGATAATTTCCGTTGGCCAGCCCTTTTTTTCAGCAAACCTTAAAAACATTCTTTCTAATATTTGCGCCCAATCCTGGGCATCCACACCGCCGGTGCCGGCATGGATGGATAAAATAGCGCTGCTATTATCATAAGGGGAAGAAAATAAAACTATAAATTCTAATTTTTCATATTCAGCCAAGAGCTCCTCGTATTTTTTACGCGCGTCTTCGGCAATGGAAATATCTTTTTCTTTTTGCCCGACAGCCACCAACTCCTCTAAATCTTTAATTTCTTTCTTTAATTCCTCCCATTTATTCACTTCCCCCTCCCGCTCGCTTAAATCTTTGTTAATTTTTACCGCCTCTTCCCGGTTCTGCCAAAAATCAGGATCGTTTAATTTTGTTTTTTGGCTTTTAATTTTTGCCTTTTGCCGATCAATATCTAAAAGCCCCCATGTCTTCTGGAGGCGTTCCCGCAATATTTCTATGTCTTTAAGTAAATTTTCCATATTATTCTAGAAAGGCAATCAGACTGTCCGAAAACTATTTTTTTTGTCATTCCCGACTTGATCGGGAATCCAGAAATGTTTAATATTAGACAAATTATGGATTCCCGCCTGCCTGCTCGCCTCGCTAAAGCTATGGCGAAGCGGACGGGAATGACAGTAAAGTGCAGTTTTTGGATAGTCTGTGCAATCTTCCCTTTAAATTATTTCATTTCCTCTAATTTCACTTTTACTACTTTCTCTTCTCCTTTATGCATAACTTTTAAAGTGATTTCATCGCCGGGATTTAATTTGCCGATGGCATTAGCTAAAGGGTTTTTCTCATCAATTTTTCCGTTATTAATTTCCAAAATAATATCATTTTCTTCCAAACCGGCCTTATCCGCCGGCGAGCCGGGAATCACTGCTAAATCAGTTTTATTATCTCCTCTCACTATCAGGGCGCCGTAATCAATCTTTAAATTATTGGCTGCCGCTATTGATTTATTAATCAATACATAGCGCACCCCCAGCCAAGGTCTGATAATGCGCCCGTGCTCTTTGACATTGTCAATACTTTTTTTAACTTCATTAATGGGAATGGCAAAGCCGATATTTTGCGCCCCCTGCACGATAGCGGTATTAATGCCGATTACCTGACCGGCAATATTCAGAAGCGGCCCGCCGGAGTTGCCCGGATTAATGGAAGCGTCGGTCTGGATTACGCCGGTTAATTGCTCGGAGCCGATACCGGGTCCGCCGGCTGTTATTGAACGGGACAAGCCGGAAATAACACCGGTAGAAACCGTATTCCTGAATTCTCCCAAAGCATTACCGATAGCGATGGCAGTCTGGCCGACTTTTAAGCCGGAACTGTCGCCCAATTCCACCACTGGCAAATTATTTTTATCTATCTTTAATACCGCTAAATCGTTAATCTGGTCTCGGGCAAGAACTTTAGCATCGTATTTATTGCCATCATTCATTAAGACCGTGTAACTAGCTTCTTCGTCAATTACCACATGCTTGTTGGTGACTACAAAGCCGTCGGCCGAAATAATAAAGCCGGTGCCTCCGCCCACTTCCGTCTTTTCAGTGCCATTCTGCTTATATTGGGGTAAATTAAAATTAAAAAAATCTCCAAAATCATCTCCAAAAAACTGGCTAAAAAAATCATTGTCGGGGATGGAATAGAATTTCTCTATTTTTGGCAAATCTTTCGTCACTATTATGCTTACTACCGCCGGCGAAACTTTTTCCACGGCGGCAATTATAGCCGATTCCTCTTCAATTCTTTGTATTTTATTTCCACTAGTATTATCAGCCGATAAATTCTGCCCATTTTTCATTACTGATGTTTTAAACCACTTTAATATATTCGGCCCGCCAGCGGATAAACTGCCGGCCATATAGCCCATAATTCCGCCCGCCGCCGAGCTTAAAATGACGGCAGAGATTATCACGGTAATAAAAAACTTTTTAAAATTTTTTTCCATATTTTTAACTGTTTAAAAATTAATAAAAATTTAATAATAACCATTATACAAAAAAATTTTATAATTGGCAATCAGACCTTTCGGCTCCATTAGTTTTTAATCCGCCCTGACTTCATAAACCCGATACAAACTATCCTCCCCGTTCTCAAAATATTCGCTGACCAGAGCCTCCTCAATCATTTTTACATCCATTCTTTCAAAATCTGCGTTGTGCGTATCCATAAATCTCTGTGAGCCCTCACGCAAGTGCATATCAAATAGAATTGGCCTCCTTGTCTTTTTCGGCCTTTTTCTTTAACTTATCAATTAATTCCGACATCATCTTCCAGCCGATTCCCTGCCCTTGAGCTTCAGCCACAACCGCAATATCTTCAAGATAGATTGATGGGTCGCCTTCATCGGTCTCATCTTCTACCGCAACGATATATCCCATTACCTCAAATTTATCACTTCCCTTTCTTTTTCCTCTGATTATTGATGAATATTGAAGTCCATTTCCTCTTTTAATATCTTCAACCATAGCTTGTCCTAAAATCAAATTTTCGTCATTGTAAATTACTCTTTCAATTCGTTTTAATGCATTAAAATCTTCTTTTGAAATTTGTTTCAAATGTACATCAGTATATTCTATTTTAATTATTTCCTTTTTCTCTTCTTTCTTCTTTATTTTTTCTTTTTTAGATTTTTTGTCTTCCCATATTAATTTCACTCTGTCATCTTCTGCCTCAAGATAATATCCGTCTTCTCTATTATACCCGCCAATTTTTTTATACGTGCTTTTACTATTTGGCATTTTAAACAGTTGTTTCACAGTAGGTAGGTCGTTATTGATTTTTCCCCCTAAGACTATTTTATTTACTCCGATACTTTTGGCATATTTCTCTAGATAATCAAACAGTTCTTTGGTTAATTGTTCAGGATAATTAGTACTGTAAAGTGTGTTTGATTCAATATTATCCACCACAAAAGCTGGCTCTTTATTTTTGTCTTGTCCTAACCAGCACCATGCCGCTGTTACCGGTTCATTTTTTGTCTCATTCCAAATATTAACTATCTGAACTCCTAAATCGGTATTGTAGTCTGCAATAGTAGAGTCTGGTTCATTAGGACGACCTGTTTGCTCAATAGAGATACAGCACGGTGAATAATTCCCCTGGTAGAGGTCAATGTCAGGATTTCTCGCCCAGACAAAGATACTCATCGGTTGGTTTTCTAATTTCCCTTTTTCTTTATCGCTTTTTTCTGAGAATAAGTTACCGATAGTGGTTCTATCTGTCTTGTAGTGGTCAAATTGTTCTGCCACCTTCAATTCAATTCCCTGTATAAGCGCTTCTGTTCTTTTTGCTCCTAGTGCAGGGTCTATCATTCCTTGTACCCTATCCTTAAATCCTTCAATTCTTGTATCTAATAAATCAAATTTCTCTCTCATTTCTTCTTTGGCTTTGTTCGCTTTCTCTTTCAATTCCTGAATCATTTTGCCTGAAGGCAATTTCCCCGACAGCGCTTCCTGAAGCTTATTTTCATTTTCCATTAAATTGTCCTGTGCTTTTATAACATCATTTTTAAGTTGTTGCCAAGCGGCGATATCGCCTAATAATTTGTCCCAAAGAGAGACCGTTTTGATATTTTCTAATTTCTTTTCCAATCCTATAATACCCTTTTCAATGCCTTGGGCTTTCTTTTCATTGCCTTCCGCTTCGGCTTTCCACAGCTCTTCCAACATTTTAGTGATTTTTTCTTCTGTTTCTTTTGCGTCTTCCAGCGACACTTTGAATTCAGAAAGCTCGGGACGATATTCCTTCAGAACTTCTTTTATGGTATGCGCGTAGCTGTTAATTGTTTCTTGTATGCGATTCAATGGGGCAGATATTGTTTCAGAAAATGCTAAAGTGGACTTCCCTGATTCAAGTGAGAAATATTGCGTTTCAGAATAATCCAGCCACTGGTTAATATCTATTCCTGCTTCTTCTAATTCTTCTAGTATCTCTGGATTATTTTCATATCCTTTCAATTTTCCTTGCATCGCTTAGCGAAATTCTAAAGATTCAGGACTTAGCTCCGGATTAGTTTTTAATATTTCTTTTTTTGTCTCAAAAAGAAATTTAATATTTTCTTGAGATAAATCATCAAGCTCAGAATATTTAATAAGTAATTTTGAACTAAAACGAGGATTTTCAGAGATTGCGCTAAAAAGAAAAGGATTTTTTTGTATTTCTCGTATAAATTTATCTGATTTAAATTTATCTTTGAACGCGACTAAAGAAATAACGACCTCGATAGACTTTTGCGCTTGATTAAAAAGTTCCAAAGAGATTTTCTGAATTTGAAATAATAAACTTTGTAATTCCGGGACTTGGTTAAAAATTTCTTGAGATGTGATAGATAGATTGAATTCTTTTCTTACTTCAAGTGCGGAATCAATATTTCCAATTGACAAACAGTTAATAAATCCTTGTTTAGCAGCTCGTTGAACATCCAGAGAAATGATAAATTCGTCAGGTAGAGAAAATTCTTTTCTGATTATAAAGGCTGGGTTAATATATCCACTAGACAAACAATTAATGTATCCTGGCTTAGCAGCTTGCTGGACGAATTCTTCTGATAAAGAAAATCTCTTTTTGATCTCAAGTGCGGAATTAATACTTCCAATTGACAAACAGGCAGTAAATCCCTGTTTGGCAGCCCGTTGAACTTCCGTAGAGGCGATAAATTCTCTCGGCAGAGAAAATTTATTTTTAGTTTCAAAAAGAAAGTCAATATCTCCACCTCCACCAGATAAATCATCAATAAACGCCTCCTTTGCAGCTTGCTGGACGAATTCTTCTGATAAAAAAAATCTCTTTTTGATCTCAAGTGCGGTATCAACATTTCCAGATAAGCACTTGATAAATTCTTCCCCTGCGGCTCGTTGGATAAATTCTTCTGATAAAGAAAATTTATCTTTGATTTCAAAAGCAGAGTCAATATCTCTGGTTTTAAAGCCGAAATCAATATCTCCAATAGATAAGAACTTGATAAACCTTTCCCTGGCGACTCGCTGGACTTCGGGAGAGACGATAAATTCTTCCGACAAAGAAAATCTTCTTTTGATTTCAAGTGCGGTATCAACATTTCCTCCATATAATAAATATTTAATAAATCCTTGTTCAGCGGCTTGTTGAGTTATTTCTTTCTGTAAAGAAAATTCTTCTTTTATTTCAAGAGCGTGGTTAATATTCCCCCATGTTAAATAATCAATAATTTTTTGTTTGGCTTTCTCTTGCTCTGACGTCAAAACAATTTTTCTTTCCTCCTTATTACCAACCATTTTCTCCGCCTCTCCGCTTTCAACTCTTTTCGCTAAATTTTCTGCTTCTTCCTGTGCTTCGCCAATAACAATATCCTGCTCTTCCTTGGGCAGTTTTTCAAATTTCTTCCTGTCTTCAATTTTAGAAAAATCATATTTTTCCGGCATAAGATTATTGGCTGATTAAATATTAAGCGCTTGCTGGGCTTTTTTAAAAACATAATGAGGGTAATGGCGCAAAATTTCTTTAAATTTCTTTATATTTATTTTTTTTAACCGCAAAGTGTCCAGTTCGGCTATTCTTTTTCCGCGCGCCAGCAGATAAAAAAGATCGGCTAGAGCTTTTTCCGGCGAGGCGATATAAATCTTTTCTTTTAAGTCATAGCCGAAACAAAGTTCGGACTTTAGCCGAACATATTCAAAGACTAAATTTCCCGCCTTAATCGTCCGGCTTCTTTTTTTAGTAGCGAGGGTAACAACCGAAGGCACTTGATCAATTAAATTATAGTAATAAAGCGCATATTCAAAGCTTATGTAAGAATTAGGGTCTATCTCGTTAGCTAAATGCAAATAGTCAACCTGGGAAAGATAAAAAGCGTAATAGCCCCTTATTAGGCGGAATATCATTTCTTTTTTATGCCAACGGGAAAGAAGCACTTTAAAATTTTTATCCGACCCTTGGTAAAATTTTTTCAAATCATTAACGCTGAAATACGATTTTCCTACCGCTTGTAAAGATTTTTTAAATTGGAGATAGTTAATTTTTTCCATTAGCGTAAAATTTAATGACATTGGTAATTATTTTCCACTTATCTTGAGGCAACCAACGCTTTAGTTCTCTAGAGAATTCTTGTTTGGCAAATGGAAATTTTATTTTTTTTTCTTTTTCCATCCGCAACTTTTGGCAAAGATACCAATAATCAAACCAGTCGCGGGGCATTTCTCTGGCGCGCATCGCCTTGGCTTTCAACCAATGAAGCGATGCCATTGTCGCCACAGGAAAAATCACTTCTTTATTAGACGCTGGGGAAAAAAGCAAAACGTTTTCTGATTTTATTCCGTTTTTTTTCTTACTTATTTCTATTTTTATCCTAATAGCATGCTTTAAAATCGGGTTCTTTATATGGAGCAGGCCAAAAATCGTCTGCCTTTTTTCAATCACCTCTTCAACGCTTACGCCTTGATTTTCCAAAGCCACCGCCATCATCGCTTTTTCTAAGTCATTTATATTTGATTTTCTCTTTCGCACTAATAAAAAATCTAAATCCTCAGAATAGCGAAAACTGCCATACGCTAACCGCAAAGCTGTTCCGCCGTAAAAAATAACATCAGCCGAAAGACCGGTTTTACTTAACTGGGATAACGTTTCTATTTCTAAATATTCCCTGATTATATTTAAAGGCGCGATTTTCTGATCACGCGCCATTTTTTCAATTAAATATTGATTCAACATAGTTAATTATTATATTAACTTTCTTGCATCTATATTTTATAATATTTTTTATAAAATTTCAATCTTTTTAAATTTATTTTAAATATTTTTCCAGCTCTGATAATTTATTTAAATCAATATTGCCGGCCGGGGAGACAGCGCCCTTGATGCCCAATAAATCCTGATACTGGCTGAATACGCCTGATAAAAGTGGCGGCAGATAAATGATGCCTAAAATAATCGGCACGACAATCAATAAAATATAAACAATGCTCATTATTTTCTGAAAGTTGATATAATTTTTTATTTTTTTAGTCATCCCGTAAATTTCTTCTGTCAATTTTATATTTTTCTCCAAAAGCTCGGCTATTTTTTCATTGGAAAAATTCTGGGTTTGTCCGGCTTGATTGTCTGCCCCGTTAAATCTTTGATTTATATTATTACTGTTCATAAATTTATTATTTATAATTTATTATCTTATTTCACATTTTTTTACATATTGTCCGGCGATTTTAGCCATCTTTTTCATCTCTTTAATATTATACGATTTTTGACCCATAAATGATTCATCCACCAATTTTATATTGCTTTTAAACTGCTGTAAATACCAAATTTCTGCGCCGTTTATCATTTCTCCCATTTTATTAATATCTTCCGGCTTTATTAAGCCGGGCACGACTGTTGTCCTAAATTCATAAGGAATATTGGCGCCCATTATTATCTTAATACTTTTTTTGATTTTTTCCAAATTTACAAAACTGTCATTGCGAGGAGTCCCGCCTCGGGACGACGAAGCAATCTCGGGGCTATGAGATTTCACCGAGATCGCTTCGCTCCTTTCAACCGCTCGCCATGACAATTTAGAGAGCGGAAGCCCCGCCACTTCCCCATACTTCTCCAAAGGCGCTTTAATATCCATGGCGATATAATCAACTAATCGCCCCCCCGATAAGAAAGGTATGGGAGGGTTATTTTTTTTATCAGCTTTATTGCCCCCCTTACTCCTCCTTGTTAGGGGGGCAAGTAATTTCTTAAGCATGGCTGGGTTGGTACCGTTGGTGTCTAATTTTACCTTGTAGCCCAGCTTTTTTATTTTGGTTATAAATTTGAGCAAGTCTGGATGAATGGTCGGCTCGCCGCCGGTTATTACCACTCCTTCCAATTTTCCGGTCCGGCTGGCCAAAAAATCAAAAAGATCATCTTCTTTGTATAATGAAAAATGATCTTTTCGCTTCTCGTCTTTTTCAGCCCGAGAATATTTCAACTTGCCGCCAACTCTGGAAACGGGGCAGACAAGCATTGGGTTATAGCAAAAATGGCAACGGAAATTGCAACCTTGGGTGAACACTATGGCCGAAATATGGCCGGGATAATCCAATAAGCTAAATTTTTGCAATCCGCCAATAACCATAAATTTAAACAACTAAATTACTTTATTTTGAAAGTTCGGCGGTAATAATATTCTGCCTGCTTGCCGTCATTCCATTGTTTGACCGGCCGCAGATAGCCGACAACGCGGCTATAAACTTCGCAGGGCTGTCTTTTTGTTTTGATTGGGCTCATATTCTTTTTTTTATCCGTTATTTTATTTAATGGATAAATATTTTATTTTTATTTATTAGACTTGTTATTTAATAAGCTATTTTTGGCTGTCTTGATTTTGCCCGCCTTGACCGCATAGCCCGATTCCTCGTCGCATTTAGGGCAGAAAAAATGTTCGCCGGGCAGATAGCCGTGCACTGGGCAAATGGAAAAAGTCGGAGTGATGGTAAAATACGGCAAATGATATTTATAGGCGATGGCTTTAACTAATTTTTTTACCGACTCTGGAGAAGAGATGGCTTCGCCGATAAAGCCATGCAACACCGTACCGCCGGTGTATCTGGTCTGTAGGTCATCCTGCAAGTCCAGAGCTTCAAATATATCATTGGTGAAATTAACTGGCAATTGGGTGGAATTAGTATAAAATGGAGTAGCTTTTTGCTCGCGGACGGCTTCGTCATTGGCGACGATAATATCTTTAAATTTGTCTTTATCTATTTTAGCCAATCTTCTTGAAGTTCCTTCGGCCGGGGTTGCTTCTAAATTATAAAGATTGTTTGTTTCATTTTGGTAATCCATCATCTTTTCCCGCATAAAATCTAAAATGGCAATAGAGAATTTTTTTCCGGCCGGCTTGGCGATAGAATTATTGACTGGCTTAAAATTCAACATGGCCTCGTTCATGCCGAGAATGCCGATGGTGGAAAAATGGTTGTTCCAATAGCCCCCGAAGCGCTCTTTAATGCTTCTTAAATAATGCTTGGCATAAGGATATAAGCCGCCTTCAGTCAAATCTTCCAAAATTTTCCTTTTTGTTTCCAAGCTTTCTTTAGCCGTCTGCATTAAATTTTCCAATCTATTATAAAATTCTTTGGTTGTTTTTGACAAATAGCCGATGCGGGGAAGATTAATGGTTACTACCCCGATTGATCCGGTTAAGGGATTAGCTCCGAACAAGCCGCCGCCCCGCTTTCTTAATTCTCTATTGTCCAGCCGCAAACGGCAACACATGGAACGGGCGTCATCCGGGCTCATATCTGAATTAATAAAATTGGAAAAATAAGGAATCCCGTATTTAGCGGTCATGGTAAATATTTTTTCCGCTACCGGAGAATCCCAAAGAAATTCCTTAGTGATGTTATAAGTCGGGATCGGAAAGGTAAAAACTCTGCCTTTAGCGTCGCCGATTATCATCAGCTCGGCAAAGGCGCTATTAATCATATCCATCTCTTTTTGAAAATCTTTATATTTTTCCGGTTTCAGCTGCCCGCCGATAATGACATTTTCTTCCGCTAAAACGCCGGTCGGAGATAAATCCATAGTAATATTGGTAAACGGAGTTTGAAAGCCCACTCTGGTCGGTACATTGATATTGAATAAAAATTCCTGCAGGCCTTGTTTAGTTTCTTTGTAAGTTAATTTGTCATAGCGCACAAACGGGGCCAAAAAGGTGTCAAAATTGGAAAAAGCTTCAGCTCCGGCTACTTCTCCCTGCAGGGTATAGAAAAAATTTATTATCTGGCCTAAAGCGGTCCGAAAATGCTTGGGCGGTGATGACTCAACTTTTCCGCTCACCCCCCGAAAACCCTGCATTAATAAATCTTTTAAATCCCAGCCGGCACAGTAAGGCGCCAATAATTGCAGGTCATGGATATGAATCTCGCCATTTTTATAGGCGTTTCTGATATTGGCGGTATAAACTTTATTAAGCCAATAATTAGAGGAAATCGCCGAGGCCAAATGGTTATTCAGCCCCTGCAGGCTGAAGCTCATATTGGAATTTTCTTTCACCCGCCAGTCTGTCTGTTTCAAATATTCATCCATTAGGTCATTGGAGTTGATCATTGATCTCATTTCCCTCAAACGCGCGTGCTGGTCCCGGAATAAGATATAAGCTTTGGCCGCTTTTATCTGCCGGCGGCTGATTAAAACTTCTTCCACAATATCCTGGATTTCCTCCACGGCCGGTATGGAGCGGGAATGAAATTTTTTATTTAAAATTTTTATCGCTTCTCGGCTTAATTCTTTAACTATTTTTTTATTATGGTCGCCGACAGCAATAAAAGCATTGCCAATAGCTCTGGTTATTTTTTCCTTGTCAAAATCGGCAATCCGGCCTGATCTTTTTATAATTTTTGTGACAATGTTTTCCGGCATGGGGAAATTATTAATTATTAAGAGATTATGGCTTAAAATTTATTTTTTTGGTTTTAGAAACGGCGATTTCCTTTCTTTTTTGCTTTTTATCAATTTATTAAGCTCCTTTCTAAATTCACGGGCG
Organism: Candidatus Falkowbacteria bacterium CG02_land_8_20_14_3_00_36_14; assembly: GCA_002781265.1. GTDB lineage: Bacteria > Patescibacteriota > Patescibacteriia > Patescibacteriales > UM-FILTER-36-11 > UM-FILTER-36-11. Next base: position 14,189 of record PETS01000004.1, read on the forward strand.
TCTTTAAATGATTCATAAACGGAGGCAAAACGGATATAAGCCACCTGGTCCGTTCTTTTTAAATGCTTCATCACCATCTGGCCTATCTGCTGGGAGGTAATTTCGCCCTTTTTCATGGCTTGCAAGTCGCGTTCAATGGAATTTACCAATTTTTTAAAATTTTCTTCGGTAATCGGCCTTTTTTCCAGAGCTTTATGCAATCCTTTGATTAATTTATCCCGGGAATAGGGCTGTTTCTGCCCGTCGCGCTTTACTATTATTAGATCCAATATTTCCACTTCCTCATAGGTGGAAAAGCGAAAGCCGCATTTTAAGCATTCCCGCCTTCTTCTAATAGACAAGCCGTCGCTGGCCACGCGGGAATCAATTACTTTAGTGTCCTGATACGAGCAAATAGGGCATTTCATATATAAACTCCAATTATTGATAAAATTCCTTTTAAAAGCTTTAGCCATTAAAAAAACACCATTTTGGCTTATCCTAAAAAATCTAATAGTTTAAGGGGCCTATAAAAAGGTGCCTTTGAAAAAGGGTTATGAGAGTAAAAACTACATCTTGTATATCCTTTTTATCCACAACCACTATATGTAGTGGTTATAATAATATTATATCATACCCTAAATTTATGTCAAGCCGGCTAATCTCCTTTAATTTTAGTATTTTATTATAAAAATTTTTAATATTTTTTTGAAAATCTTATTTTAATATTAAAAAATAAAAAAAAGTTGTGGATAAGTTGATGCCGCTTCGTTTATTTTTATAAACTACATTAAAAGAAAATATTTTAGCGGTATTTTTAACGCGTTTGCCTCAGGGTTATATTCTAAAACATTAACGCCTTCTGAAATAATAATACTGTAAACCGCTTTTACCTTTTTCGCTGTTTGCGCTACCTGTTTATACTCCTTTTTATTTACACCAATTTCAACCACTATTTTATTTTCCCCAACACTCACTATAAAATCAGCGCCCCCCTTCGCGCTGTCGTAAGTTAAGGAAAATATTGGTTTTTTATCGCATAATCGATAAAGATACATGCCCGCTAAATCTTCCAAAAGCTTACCGCGCGCGTTTTGATCCGTGATAATATTGCCGATAGTCTTATAATACATCGCGCGAAATGCCGGCGAAGAAAAAAGATATTTTGACGGTTTTTGAGTCACCTGTTTGAAATGAGATCCGTGCGGATATAAGCGGTGCAGAATTTCAGTTTGTTCAAGAACCGAAAAAATTTCAGCTATCTTGGGTCGGGAAATACCAAATTTTTCCGCCAATGTCGTGAAATTTAAAGCGTCCATATCAGCTACTGAATATAAAATTGCCGGAATTCGACTGATAATCTCGGAAGAAAGCCCGCGCATTTGGGGAATATCCTTATTGATTACACGCTCAAGCGATTTGCTTATTTGATCATAAACCAACGCTTCATTTTCCAGCGCGATCATAAACGGCAATGATCCATAATAAAGATAATTTTCAAAATCCAGGCGGCTGATTCCGTGATAATATTCGCCTATTTTCTGCTTTTGTTTTGTCAGCGCGTCAAACACTTCCACGGCGCTATGTTTGCCAAAAATAATTTCTCTTAATTCCTGCGCTAACCCCCTTGTTTCATATTTATCCCGCTTAATTTTAATAAATTCGGTAAATGAAAGCGGATAAATTTTTTCATAAATAGCGCGACGGGCAATATCAGAATTGCTGTTTATAAGCGCGGCCGCCGATCCGGTTGAAAATATAAAAACATTATCAGCGCGGTCATAGACGATCTTTAAAGTTATTCCCCATTTTTCATCATATTGCACTTCGTCTAAAAATAGAAACAATGGCTTGTCCAAATTCGTAATCGGACGGCCGATAATTTCTTCAAAAACATTAATCACCTCATTAATATTGCTTCCAAGAGTTTGTGTTATTTCATCCACTGAAAGAATTAAAAAATATCCGTCAATATTTTTTTTAGCATGATATAGCTGGTACATGATGGTTGTTTTGCCCGCTCCGCGCAAACCGGTAAGCGCCACCCAGCGATAAGATTTGTTCCCGACAAGAAATTGATCAAGATGCGACTGTATTCTGATAAAAATATTTCTGTTAGGCCGCTTTTTATTTTGCGCGTCAAAAACATACGCCCTCGCTCGAAAATCCGCTTGGGAAATTTGATCGTTGATATATTCCCTTATTTTTTCTTTATTTACAAGCATTTTCTTTAAATTTTTAGTGTTAATTATATCTTACACCCTTTACATATTTAGTGTCAAGTTAAATTTACACTAAATTTTTATTACTCTATTTATCCCGTGTATTAGCAATTTTTAAGTAAGATTTATTGATTATGTTTTATTATCTTTAAATCTCACTAATAATCTTATCTGTAAATTATTTCCCTTCAACAATTTTCCTCTCCTCCTCCCCCAACCCATACAACCCAT
>PETS01000004.1:16637-17827 GCA_002781265.1 Candidatus Falkowbacteria bacterium CG02_land_8_20_14_3_00_36_14
AAACTTCCTCATCAATTTTTTTATCCGTTTTAGCGATTTCGTCTTTAATTTTTTTCCATTGATCGGAATTTTCCGGCTCGGCTCTAAACTCTTTATTTAAGACGAGCATCTTTTCGGCCAATACGGAGATTTTTTTCTGCTGGCTTTTCGCGCCGATAACAAAAGGCAAATCGCGCAGATATTTTAATTTAACTTGCGGAAAAACTTTGCCGGTTTCCAAAACTTTTAACCGATAAATAAAATCAATATATTTAGAATTGAAAATCGCCAAAGCATATTCGTAGCTAAATTTTTTTTCACATTCTGGTTTAATCAATCCCGCATGAATAGTTTTTCCAAAATATCCCGCAAAATCCATAATTGTTGCATAAATAGTATCGGCCGTTTGACGCCAAACAATTTTTTTCGGGGCATCAAAAACTTCTTTCGTAAAATGCACCCACTCATTTTCTTTTACAATATCCTTATAATTACCTCTAAACCAAGTTGAAACATTTTTATCAATAAACCATCCGCCTTTCGCAATATTCGATCCAGTATAAAATGGCGTGTCAAAAATATTATCTTTTTTATTTTGAAAAATTCTTTCCGGCAAATCGCTTTTGCCTTTACCTGCCTTACCTGCGCCAACTGAAGCATATTGAATACCCGCGTCTTTAAGTAAAAATACTTCATCAAAAGTCAGGCCGGTATTTTTTATTATAGCATTATTCGCGGCGCTGGCTTTGGCGGCCGATTCCGGAGTGGTATTTAAAATAGCGCTCGGCAATTCTTCTCTGGCTATTTTAGTTAAATCAATAATAATATGTTCATCACCTTTTTCTTTCTCAACAACTAAAACACAGCAGGGCAATTGCACGTTGCCAAAAATATTTTCTCCTAAATTTAAGACCGTGTAATTATATTTGTCCAATAAATCTTTAATATCCTGATAACGGGGCTGGTATAAAAAAGTGTTTGGCGAAATAAATCCGAGCCGGCCGGAATTTTTTAGTTTTTGCAATGCCAAATCTATAAAAATTTTATAGGAATCCTTATGCGCTTTAGTTGACTCCGTATATTTAAATGCCAAATATTCCGCGTCTTTATCAATATTCGCGCCCCACGGCGGATTGCCGATAATCACGTCAAATCCGCTATTAAGCCCCCTTGATAAAGAGGGTTGGGGGATTTTGAACACCTCAGGAAAT
>PETS01000004.1:17968-26158 GCA_002781265.1 Candidatus Falkowbacteria bacterium CG02_land_8_20_14_3_00_36_14
CCGTAAATATTATTCTGCAGAATCTGGATTTTTAAAAAACCATCCGGTTTGACGCCGAATTCCTCGTATTTTTTTATTAAAAAATTCATCGCCGCGACTAAAAAAGAACCGGAGCCACAAGCCGGATCCAAAATTTTTATTTTCTGCAAATCATTTATACTTTTGCACTTATCTAAAACCGGACCGAGAGCGTTTTTCACGATATAATCTACGATAAATTTAGGCGTATAATATATCCCCTGTTCTTTGCGCTTTTTTAAATTTTTGCCAGGAGATTCTTTCTGTTTAGATTTTTTCAACTGATGGCCTAAGTAGTTTTCATAGACATTGCCCAAAACATCAGCCGGAATAATGGAAAAATCGTATTCAAAATAATTCTTCTTGCCGTACAAAATATCAATCACCCTTTCCGTGGCGCCGCTAAACTCTTCCCATTTTTCAAAAGGATGCTCGTCAAAAAGATTGGAATTATATATTGCGTCTAATTCCCTGAATTTTTTAACCATCGCCTGATAAGGGCTTACTTGTCCGGCTTTGCCGCTGGCTTTCCATTCATGGATTAACGGCATAAGCGTGTGCGGCTCAATTTCACGGTCTTCGGCGCAACGAATAAAAATTAAACGATTAAGCAATTTCTGCACGCCTTCGTCTATAAGATGCGGGTCAACTTTTTCATTCCATTGTAAAAATGCTTCGGTCAAAATTTCCCGGCATTCATTTAAGTCCTTGGATAAAGTTTCGGTGACAGATACCTTTTGCAGTTTCTTGCCCACTTTCTCCGCTTCCTTGTCCAAGATATCGCCAGCAAACGCTTCTTTAGAAAGACGCCACAATTCATCAAAACGAGTTAAATATTCCTCGTAGGTAAAAGATAAATATTTTTTTCCGGCCAAAGATTTTTCCGGAGACAGGGCGTTAAAAACAATCAATCCTTCAAAGTCGGTAAGCACCGCCCAAGTAACGCCCTTATTCCAAGAATAACGGATTGCCTGTTTAGCGTAATCTTCGCGATATAAATCGGCTTTCAAGAGCTTGGCTTCCAAATAAAATTTAATCCGGCCATTCAAATAAAAGCCATAATCCACGCGATCGCCGGAAATCTGCTCTTCCAGAGTTATTTCTTCTTTGCTTGAAAAATCCCATCCCAATATCTCAAACAACGGCTCAATAAATCCTCTTTTAGTTTCCTCTTCGCTGTATCGCGAAATTTTTTCGGCGATTTTTTCCGCCTCATATTTCGCGATTAAATTTTTTATTTTTTCTTTAGCTTCTTTTTGCATTGATATATTTTATGAATAAATCTATTTTTTTTACTTTATCTCTCTTTTTAGTTATTTTTAACCGAAATCTGAATTAATTATAACATATGGTAAAAATATTTGTAATAAAAAATAGGGATTTATCCCCTATTTTTAATATATAATCATTAAATTTTAGCTAATATCATTTAAAATCCCCCTGCCCCCTTGCGGGCAGACCCCTTTATCAAGGGGGCAATTTAAAAACTACATCATTTTCTTCCGAATAAAGGCGGGGATGTCTAACTCTTCGTCATTGTCTTCAAAGCCCTTTTTGGCCGCCGGTTCGGACTGCGCTTGCTTTAATGAGGATATTTTGCTTTTCTTTTTATCCATCTTCCCTAAAATTTTTGATGATTCCTTTTTTTCTTCTTCGCTAATAAACGAATTGGGCTTATAGGACCTTTCGCCGGAGCCGGATTCTAAATTAGAGCTGATTCTATTATCAAAACCGGTAGCGACGACTGTCACTTTTATTTCATCTTTCATTTTCTCGTCAATGACGGCGCCAAAAATTATCTTGGCATCATCATCAGCCGAGGAAGTTATTATCTTGGCCGCTTCGTTCACTTCATTCATAGTTAAGCCCTTGCCCCCGACAATGGTGAATAAAATCCCCCTAGCGCCTTCAATTGATACTTCCAACAAAGGCGAGCTGACGGCTTTCTTGGCCGCTTCTATGGCTTTATTCTCTCCATTAGCCACGCCGATGCCCATTAGAGCGCTGCCGGCATTGGCCATCACCGCTTTCACGTCGGCAAAGTCAACGTTTATCAATCCGGGGATAGTAATTAATTCCGCTATGCCGGAAACGCCCTGACGCAAAATTTCATCGGCCACGATAAAAGCGTCAAGCAAAGAAGTTTTCTTATCTATAACCTGTAATAGCTTATCATTGGGAATGGTGATGATCGTATCTACTTTATCGGTTAATTCCATCAAACCCCGTTCGGCTATATTCTTCCGCTGCGCCCCTTCAAAAGCAAACGGCTTGGTAACGACCGCCACGGTCAAGGCGCCCAGGTCTCTGGCTATTTCCGCCACAATCGGAGCTCCGCCCGTACCGGTGCCGCCGCCTAAGCCGCAGGTAACAAACACCATATCGCTGTCCTTTAATAAATCCCTAATTTCGTTTTGCGATTCTTCCGCCGCCTGCTTGCCCAATTCCGGATTCATGCCCGCGCCCAGTCCGCGGGTGACTGATTTGCCGATATGCAGCTTTTGACCGGCTTTATTATAATGAAGCGCCTGCACGTCAGTATTGACGGCGACAAATTCTACGCCTTTAATTCCGCTGACAATCATGCGGTTAATGACGCTGCCACCGGAACCGCCAACGCCGATTACTTTTATTTTCGCGAAAGTTTCTATGGCTGGTTTTATTTCTGCCATATAATTATTTATCTTAATTAATATAATATTTGTAATTAATTATATTTTATAATATTATAAAAAAAATAGCAAGCCTTGATTATTACTAACTGTATAAAAAATTTATACACTGATATTTATGGGATTAATGACGAAATCCATTTCTTGGCTTTATTGATAAATTTATTAATGGTTTTGCCCACGGGCAGATTAAAGCCCTTCTGGCTGCTGATAACTTGATTGCCCCAGGCAACCAAGCCCAAAGCTGTTAAAAAATTCAAATCATTAACTTTATCAATGACGGTGCTGATATTTTTATTGGTTCCCAGGCAAACCGGCAAGCGCAGTTTTTTCTTGGCTGTTTCCACTATGTCATTAAGCTTCGCTCCCCCGCCCACCAAAAAAATACCGGCGGGCAGCATCCCGGACCGGGAAATTTTTTTAAGCTCTCCGTCAACTTTTTCAAAAATTTCATCAACTCTAGCTTCAATAATTTCCGCAATATATCTTCCGGAAACAAGGCCCATGTCTTCTTCTGATTCCTCTTTAGCCATTAATTCCTTGATGTCAATTTCTTCTTTTTTATTAAATTTATTATGATTAGCGCTGCCGATTTCTATTTTAATCCGGTCCGCTATATTAATCGGACAACGGAGGCCGATGGCAATATCGGCGGTAATATGCTCGGAACCGATAGGAAGCACAGCCGTATGCAAAAGCTCGCCTTCTTCAAATACGGCCAGGCTGGTGGTGGAGGCGCCAATATTAACCAAAGCGGATCCTAATTCCTTCTGCTTAACGCCGATAACCACTTCCGCGGCTACCAGCGGCGATAAAACCAAATCTTCTATCTCCAAACCGGTGCGATGAATGGCTTTAGTTAAATTATTAATCTGGGTGGAAAGCCCCTGGATGACAATAGTTTCCACTTCTAACCTGACGCCGGTCATGCCAATCGGATCCCTTACATCTTCTTGGTTGTCTACGGCATATTTAACCGGCATAACATGCAAAATTTCATAATTCGGAGGCGCGGACAATGCCTGCGCGGCTTCAATCGCCCGGCTGACATCATCTTCAGTGATTTCGCCGTCGCTCTTGCCCACGGCCACCACGCCGCGGCTTTTTTCAGATTTTATATGCGGCCCGTTAATGCTTACCCAGACGCTTTGAATAGGTACGCCCACCAGCCTCTCGGCCTTTTCCAGACAAGTGGAAATAGAAGAGGTAGTATCTTCAATGCTATTAACTACCCCCCGGCTGATGCCTTGGGCCAGCACTTCCACCGCCCCGATTATCTGCAGTTTATTTTCATTTTCACCGGCCATTTTTTGCCCGATTACCATCCTGATGGTTGATGAGCCAATGTCTAATCCGGCAATAATATCATCTTTCATGATTTTTAAATTAATTTATTAATTATATTTTAATTGATAAATTGGAATTAATGTTAATAAATTATTTTCTTTATTAAATACGGCCCCAAAATAATTATCCCGACAATAAAGGCGCCGATAGAGGCCACTATCACCCCGGCCGCGGCAATATCCTTAATTTCTTTTACATACCAATTAATTCTCGGCTTAAGAACATCCGTGATGCGCTCCACGGCGCTATTGATAATTTCCATTAAAATTACTAAAAAAATAGCAGTGATAATAAAAGCCCACTCCATACGACTGATATCCAACCAGAAAGCAATTATTATTGCTATCAGGCCGACTGTCATCTGAATCTTTAAATTTTGCTCTTCCCGTATTACCTTTAAAAGCCCTCTTAAGGCATAGATAAAACTTTTAACTAATCTACTTAATTTTATCATAAAAAAATAAACTGTACAAAATATTTATCCATTTTATATCCGCGAATATTTCAAAAAGTCATTACTTATTTTTTCCATTTTTTGCCTCCCCTTGGTTGTTTTATCATCATAACCCAATAAATGTAGCAGGCCGTGGATTAAAATAAATACCAATTCTTGGTTAAGAGTGTGCTTGTACTTTTTGGCCTGGATTTTTATCCGCGCGTAGTTTATTAATATTTCACCAATAAAATTATTATCTCCGGAAAAAGACAGCACATCGGTGGCTTTATTTATCCGGCGGTATCGGCTATTTAATTTCTTCATCAAGCCGGCGCCGACAAAGACAATAGACACTTCAAGGTTGCTTTTATTATATTTTTTGTTAATATTTAATTTCCGGCTGTAAAAATAATCAATAAATTTAGCAACTGTTAATTTAATTTTTTTAAAAATTATCCGGCTGTTGGTATTATTTTTAACGGTAATAACCATATTATTAAGGCATATTCCCTTCCGGCGCGCCTGGAATTATATTATTTTCTTCGGCTGATAACTTAAAATTATCTATCATCATATTAAAAATATTATTATATTCCAAAGTATCAGACTCAGCCGGATTATAAGTAATTATATAAACATTATTCAAACCGCTGTCTGCCAAATATAGTATTAAGCCGTCTTCGGACTTGACGCCTGACCAGCCGTTTTTGGCTATGACAACCGGCTCCTTGGCCGCTGGCCCGATTTCTGAATTGTACCACTGATCAATCGGCTGTTTATTGGCATTCGCTTGGACCATAATCTGTATAAACTGGTTATCGGCTGATTTGAATATAATGGATTCATCGCCACCTATTTTATTAACAGCCCATCCGGCCGGATAAAGAGTATTATAATTATAAATTTCATTATCGTATTTTTTGAGACCGGCATTAGCGTCTAGTCGTCCGGAGCCGGCCGGATTATAAAAATTCATAAATTCGCTTAAATCTTGATAGCCGTCTCCATCGCTGTCATTAGTATCCGGCTTAGTTAAGAGCAATTCTTCTTCCTTGTCGGTCAAGCCGTCCTGGTCTGAATCTTGTCCAGCTTTAAAATTTTTCGGCATGGCCGATTCTAATAAGCTTTTTTCCAGCCAAACAGCCAAAGTAATGGGCTGGCCGTCAGCTATCAACGGTAAATTCTCCGCCTTAAGCACCTTCCATTCATTGTCTACCAGCACCAACTCTATAGGCAGTATTTTTTCCGTATCTTTAATAACGACATTTAAAATCGCGCTAGCAACTTCAATTGATTCTTGCACTTCTTTAATTTGCTCTGTTCGGGGAACGCTTTCTAATATTAATTTAAAATATTCGTCTTTTTTTCCATTAGCCAATTGATTGATTTTTTCGCTCTCCTCTTCCAGTTCGGCTAATCTCTGCTGACTGCCGTACTTCCTGATTATATTCGCGTAATCATTATAATTATTAGCCGCGCCAATGGCTTTTATCATATTAATATAAACATCCTGGGCCGCTACTGACGGCTCCGGAGCGGTTTCTACAACCGGCACGGTAATAATTTTTTCTACCTGGCTACTGGTAGCTATTTTTCCTGGTTCATTAATCGGGACTAGTTTATTTTCTTTTTGATTTTTAAATATAAAGAAATAGGCCAGGGCTAAAATCACCAATAACAGCAAAGCTCCTCCCGCGATAATAATCAAGCCAACCTTTTGGGCCTGGTTAGCGCCAACATGGTCTATCCTGAACCGCTGGGGCATAGTATGGATGATAATGCCCTTTTCCCATTCGCGGTCTTCTATATTATTTTCCACTTTCGGCTTATCTATATTTTCTTTCTTGCTTGTATGAAAAATATTCATAAAATTTATTGGGGAAGCTTTAATAATTTGCCCGGCCCGTTCGGATCATAGCCCTTCATCACTTCATCTCCGTCCAAAAAACTATCGCCGTCAGTATCGGGATTAAGAGGATCTGTTTTATAAACTTTTATTTCTTCCCGGTCAAAAAGCTTGTCGTTATCCGAATCCACGCTATTGATATTGGCGCCTAATTTAATTTCCTCTTCGTCAGAGACTCCGTCGTAATCGCTGTCTAACGCCTGGGGCTGTACCGACGCCGGTTCTGGCTGGACATTATTCCCGCTGTTATTTTCCTCCACCACAGCCGCGCCGTCTTCTTTCTTGGCTTCATTATTTTTATCTTCCTGCCCATTTAAAAAGCCGTTATCTTGGTTAGCATTATTTTGGTTAACATTATCTCCCTTTTCTAATATGGCGTTTTTCGCCGAATAACTGCTGTAATAATACCACCCGACCGCGCCGATTACAACCAGCCCGGCTAAGATAGCGCCGGCGATAACAAATATTTTGCCGCCTACTTTGGCTTTAGGCGGCAAACCGGAAAGGGGCGCGGACTGGGAATCTTTTTTCCCCGGGACCGGACCGTCCTGATCAGTTTCGGAAAAAATATCTTCCACCCGAGCCGGATTTGAAACCGGCGGAATCGGCTTGATCGGATTTGATTGAAATTCCGGCTGGGGAACATTATCCAAACCGGCTTTGTCTTTAGAAAAATTTTTTAAATCGTCAAACATAAATATAGATTAATAATAAATATTAAAAATTAATTTCCTTCCGCCACCATAAAATTATCAATATATAAATCCGTACCATTTACTCCCACTGCTACATTGTTTGTATTGCTATAGGTAATATACATACCGATTTCATTTTTTAAATTATTACACTTGCTTCCCGGGCATTGGCTGTCCTGGGTGCAAAAAATTGCCGGGTTATTAAGGCAGGTGGTGGTAATATTGCATACACCCATGCCTGCGCAATCGGCGTTATTAACGCAACTTAAATTTCTGCCATAAGCATTAGCCAGACTGCATCGCCCAGCTTTCCTTAAATTGAGCATCCAGTTCTGATAAACAAAAAATGCTTGATAATAGTTCCAACTATTATAGGGGCCGCTGTTATAAGTACCAGCCGGAACAGCCGGCAGGGTAGGCGAACCGAGATATTGAAAGCAATCGGTCTGCAGTGGCGCCTCCATGCAGCACATATTTTGATTATTCGGGCAAGTTCTGCCATATCTGCAGACACCGTTGGTATTATCCACATAATAAAAATTATTACAAGTCCCTCCACCCGTACAATCACTATTTTGATAGCAGCTTGCGCCATTATTAGTGCCATTAATGCATTGCCCTTGCCGACCCTGGCATTGCTGTTGCCATCCTAAACTATAACCTAATTGAATATTAAGAATATTATCATTGCTGCCTTTATAATAAAATGTCATTAAATAATTTTTACCCGGAGTCCAGTTCAAACGGGCGACATTATAGGTGAGCGCCAGCCACATAGTGCGGTTGGTATTGGCCCATCCTAAGGTATCGCCTGAATTATAAATTTTTGAAGTCGGCGAATGGGTGTCAAGCTTTAAAAATTGGCATTGGCTAGTTGCGGCCAGCCAAGCGCAGTCCCCGGGGCAGGAGGCGGACGGATAGGTTGAACAAAGCCCTCTAAGAAAAAATGGGTCCGTGCAAAGCGTTTGATTGCAAGTGCCAGGATAAACCAAATTAGGATCGCGGTGCAGCCACATGCTCTGGGTTTCGCCCGGAAAGGCCTGAGCCGCGGTTATGCCGATCGATGAATGAGGCTGGGAACTTTTAGCCCATAAACCGCCGGCCGGCAAACCCCCG
>PETS01000009.1:0-16551 GCA_002781265.1 Candidatus Falkowbacteria bacterium CG02_land_8_20_14_3_00_36_14
TTTAAAAACGAATGGCCATTTTTCCGGTTTAAGGAAATTAAACTGCTGGGTAAGTATGAGCGGTGGCGCCAGGTGGCTAAAATATTGAATTTATTTTAATATTTTTGTATAATAATGAAATTAACATTTCAAAAGGAGGGGGATATGCTTATTTTTAGAACTTTTTGAAACATGAGAAGTTTGAGTACTATAGGGAGAATTTTCGATCTTCCATCCGTGGCAAGAAATGACTTGCCACAAAACAAAAAGGAGGAAAAAGGAAATAAAAAAGGTGGACGCAAAAAGGGGCGTAAGATAACAAGACTTAAATTGAGGAGGTAATGAATATGGCCGATTTTGACCCCCTAGGGTTTGATACCCTGCATTTTTCAGATTGTATTCCGGAAGAAGTTTGTTGCCATGAACTCTTCCCGGAATGTTTTGAAGAAGAGGAAAGATTAAATGGCGGTGGCCATAACCACCAGGCGCCGCTAGATGCTATTTTCACAGAGGAAGGTTTGCAGGTATATCCAAACTTTCCCTATAACCCGTTTTATAAGGAAATTGAGACGAAAAAATCATCCGGCAAAAACTGGGGAGTTCACCCAGATTCTCTTAATCATCTCAGTCCGTTCTTAAACGGACTATAATCACTTTCCCGCCCCCTGAACCAAAAAGGCACTTGGCTTTTAAACGCAAGTGCCTTCTTTTTTTATCCGTCATCATGAGGAGCATTAGCGACGAAGCCTGCCTGCCGGCAGGCAGGGAATACGGAAATTCCACGAACGTCAGTATTCCTAGATTCCCGCTTTCGCGGGAATGACGGTGGAGAATGCGGTGATGACAGGATAAAAAACACTCTACTCAAGATGGACAAAGCAGAAGACACTCTACTCCGGAATTACAGCTAGTAGCAGTTTAACTAAATTCTTAATACTTTATAAACTTTTAACTTTAAAACTAAAATCCCCTATCCATGGCCTCATTCGCCAATCTGTCCGCTTCTTCATTCATCTCGCGCGGAATATAATTAAAGGTTATTTTTTTAAAACTTAAGCTGATATTATAAATCTGCACGAACAAAAGGGCTAAATCCTTGTCTTTAACTTTGTATTCCCGGTTAAGCTGTTTAACTACCAGCTCACTGTCTAAATAAAAATTTAATTCTTCCGCCCCTAATTCTTTGGCTTTTTTTATAGCGGCGATAACCGCTCTGTATTCGGCCTGATTATTGGTGGTGTTGCCGATATATTCGGAAATTCTGGCTATTGCCTTTTCGTCCTCTGACATTAAAACTGCCCCAATCCCGGCCGGCCCCGGATTATTCCTAGCTCCTCCATCGGTGTAGATAATTAATTTTTTATTCTTCATAAATTTACTATAATACTTGATTTATAGTTTTTAATCGTTTGTCATTTATTATCTCTTTTATTTTATCACAATAAACACATTCTTAATTATGCCTATTCTCTTCTCGGCAATCCCGACCCCCTCTTTGTGATCCCAGGCTTGACCCGGGATCCAAGGTTATAACATATAAACGTAAATTTTACAATAAGTTTTCAATCGAATCTGACTTAAAAACTTATCTTTATATCTGCCTTCCTGCGACCCCCATGGATTGCCTGCCTGCCGGCAGGCTGGCGGGTCAAGCCCGCAATGACAAAGATTGCTTTTTATTTTATATTTATTCTAAAATACAGACAAAAAAATTCAAAATAAAAAAATAATATTGTCTTACTTTCTTGTTTTATTGTTTTATTGTTTTCTTAATATCCACAATCTTAAACTGCGCTTCGCGTCGGCCGTTAAACTCATTCATCTCAAGATAATAAACCAGATCAATTTTATCGCCTAAGCGCAAATTTTTCCATTCTTCGGCTTGGCCAAAGCCGATAGCGTAAAAAAAACCGGAGTTTTCATTTTTTAATCTTAATTTTATATGCTGGCCGTCATAACCCATATTTTTAATATCAATAACCGTCAGGCCGTAAGATGCGAATTTAGGCCTGGAATTTCCCTGCCCAAATGGCGCGAATTTTTCCATATCATTAACCAATTCCTCATTTATTTCCTTTAAATCCACCAAAGCTTCAATTTTTATTTTTGGCATTAATTCTATATTTTTTAATTCTTTATTGGCGATATCAGTTATTTTTTTTGTAAATAATTCAAGATTTTTATTTTTTAAGCTAAAACCGCAGGCGTTTTTATGGCCTCCGTATTTTTCTAAAAGCTCCCCGGCCGCGCTGATGACTGCGATTAAATTAAATTCATCTATATTGCTCCGGCCAGATCCTTTTAGCCCTTCGTCTGTTTTGGTTATTATTATCGCGGGCAGGTTATATTTCTCGCTTATTCTTCCCGCCACCAAGCCGATTACCCCTTCATTCCAAGCGCTAATCTCTAAATTCGGCGGACAAATGCCGATAATAATTTTATCTCGGCTTTTTTTATCAATCTGCTTTTCCACTTCAACTGTAATCTCCTCGGTAATTTTTTGCCTGTCAATATTTTTTTCATTCAAGTTAATAGCGATTTTTTGGGCTTCATCTTTATCTTTAGTGACCAATAATTGATAAGCGGTATTGGCGTGGTCCATCCGGCCGGCCGCATTCAAGCGCGGACCGATTTGCCAGCCGATATTCCAGGCATCTAATTTTTTGCCTGTTTCTTCCGGTAAAATTTTTGCCGCCCGCAAAAGCTCCTTCAATCCTTTCCTAGTTGTATAATTAAGCTTGACCAGGCCTTTTTTAACTAACGCCCTGTTTTCTCCTAATAAATTTACGCAATCAGCCACCGTTCCAATCGCCAATAAATCTAAGTTGGACTCTGCCATCTTTATTTTATCGTCGGCTGATAATTTTGATTTTTGGATAATGGCTTGAGCTAATTTAAAAGCCACCCCGACTCCGGCTAAAAATTTAAAAGGATATTTTTCACCTGCCATGGCCGGGTTTATCATTAGGCAATTAGGCAAATTTTCTTTTTTTTCAGGAGGAACATGATGGTCGGTAATAATAATATCTAATTTTAAACTCTTGGCATAATCAACTTCTTTTTTATTGCGGATGCCGCCGTCAACTGTGATTATCAGCTTTACTCCATTGCCGGCTATTTCTTTTATGGCCTTATTATTTAATCCATAACCCTCGGCCACTCTAGCCGGTATGTACACATCAACCTCGGCTTTTAAGGTTGATAAAGTATCAGCGAGTAAAGCGGAGGCCGTAACGCCGTCAGCATCATAATCTCCGTAAATCAAAATTTTATTTTTTTGCTTGATGTGATGAATTATTAATTTTACCGCCTCTTCCATTTGATTGAATAAAAAAGGGTCAAGAATTTGTTTAGAAAAATCAGTATTTAAAAAATAATCAATTTGCTCATTAGTATGCAAATTACGGTTGTAAAGCAACTGCAATATAACCCGGTTAAATTGGGGATTTTTTTGTATAAATGAAGAATTTATTTCAGGCATCGCTTGCCAAATTTTTCCGTTAGGTTCCATATTATTAAAATACAAAAACAAAACTCATAGTCCAAGCAACCATGGAAAAGATAATCATTAAGCTTAAGATTGTCCAAATAATTTTTATTATTTTTTTTCTCTTCATATTTTGATATAATTAATTAATTTACGAACTTTATCATTTTAAATAAATCTTTACAAACAAAAATACTTCAATTTTTGTCATCCCGGACTTGATCCGGAATCCAGGGTTAGTCGCTATTTACTTGTTAACTTTGATATTAATATTTAGATTTGCCTAAACCCTAGATTGCGGGTCGGGGCCCGCAATGACAGAGCGGTTTTATTATTTTTTAATTTAAATTATTCAATCATGAAAATTAATATTTATATATTCGCATGTTTGCATAATTTGCATAAAATTTGTAGATTTGTATTATATTATTTCTTTAATATTTTAACAAATACGTCGCTGGGGATATCAACGCTGCCTTTGCCGGCAGCCATCATCTTTTTTTTGCCTTTTTTCTGCTTTTCCAATAATTTTCGCTTGCGCGACACATCGCCGCCGTAAAGCTTGGCGGTCACATCCTTGCGCATGGCGCTTAAGCGCTCAGCGGCGATAATTTTTCCTCCCACCGCCGCCTGCAATTTAAGAGCGAACATCTGCTTGGATAAATTATCTTTTAAAATTGACACTATTTCTTTCCCGCGCTTGAATTCTTCGTCGCGATAAACAATCAATGACAAAGCTTCCACCGGCTCTTCGGCCACTAAGATGTCCATCTTCACCACGTCCGCTTCCCGATAATCCAAATATTCATAATTTATGGAGGCAAAGCCGGAACTGACACTTTTTATTTTATCATAAAAATCAGTTAAAATCGCCGACAAGGGGGTGGCATAATGAAGAACGGCCCGATATTCATCCAAATATTCCGTATTTTTGTATATTCCTCTTTTATCCTGCGCCAAGCTCATAATCGGTCCCATATAATTGCGGGGCGTGACTATATCAAGACTGACCCATGGTTCTTCAATTTTGGCAATTTCTTCAGGTGGCGGCATTTCCTGCGGAGTATGGATGATAAAATCTTTTTGATTTTTCTTAAAAACCTTATAAGCCACGCTGGGAATAGTCACGATTAATTCTTGATTATATTCGCGCCTTAATCTTTCCTGAAAAATTTCCAAATGCAGCAGGCCTAAAAATCCGCATCTAAAACCCAGCCCCAGAGCATTTGATTGTTCCGGCTCATAAAAAAGAGCGGCGTCGTTTAATTTTAATTTTAATATCGCTTCGCGCAATTCCTGGAATTCATTTCCTTCTTTAGGGAATATTCCGGCATAGACCATCGGCTTAACCTCTTTGTAGCCTTGCAAGGGTTTGATTGATCCAGTTATGGCATCACTAAGTTTTAAATTTATTACCGTATCGCCGACGCGGCATTCATTAACGCTCTTAAAACCGGTAATAATATAGCCGATCTCCCCGGCTTTTAACTGGCCGTTAGATAAATAATCGGGCTTGAATATGCCCACATCCAGCGCTTCGCTCTCCGCTCCGGTCGCTAACAGCTTTATTTTATCCCCCTTGCTGACATGGCCGTCAACCACTCTGACATAAGCCACCACTCCTTTATATTCGTCATAATTTGAATCAAAAATTAAAGCCCGCAGGGGTTTATTTCGTAGAGACGCAAAATCTTGCGTCTTTATAGAAGATTGGTTATGTAGAGACGCAAAATCTTGCGTCTCTACGGGTTGCGGCACCCGCTCTATGACAGTATTTAATATTTTCTCCACTCCCTCGCCGGTTTTTCCGGAAGTACAGATAATTTCCTCTTCCCGGCATCCTAATAATTTGATTATTTCGTTTTTGGTTTTGGGTACATCCGCCGCCAACAAATCAATTTTATTGACGGCCGGAATAATTGCCAAATTTTGCTCCATGGCCAAATATAAATTAGCCAGTGTCTGCGCCTGAATCCCCTGGCTGGCGTCCACTAATAAAATAGCGCCTTCCACCGCCGCCAAGCTGCGGGAAACTTCATAAGTAAAATCAACATGGCCGGGCGTATCAATTAAATTTAAAATATAGCCGTTATAAGCCATAGTTACCGGCTTTAATTTTATAGTAATGCCTCTTTCCCTTTCTAAATCCATTTTATCCAAAACCTGCTCTTTCATCTTTCTTTTATCAATCGTATGGGTAATTTCCAGCATCCGGTCGGCCAAAGTGGATTTGCCGTGATCTATGTGCGCCAATATAACAAAATTCCTAATTTTCATTATTTCTTCTTTCATATAAATTATTTATACATTTATTTAACCCCTTTATTCTATTCTTATGTTTTAAATAAGGTTTTATTAATAAAAATAATTTTTCTAATGATTCTTGTTTACTAACTCTTATTCGCCATAAATTATTATTATATTTATATCCTAATTTTTTATTATAAATCTGATTTTTCAAACCGATTTTCTTTGGTTTAGGACAAGAAATATTATTTATTAAAAACCATTTATAAAACCAGATTATAATATTTTTATCATAACTATCAATTTTAAATCTTGCTTTTTTATCATAAACTCCTAAATTACCTTCTGCATCAATATATCCTGCAGCAAATGCTGATGAAAAATTATTATTTTTTGATATCCAACTATTTACTTTATCTTTTTTGGGTAATAAAAAATGAAAGCTTGTATTCACAAAACAATTAATATAATAGGAGTTATCCTTGCTGTTTTTTTTATAACTAACTTTGCCATATTTTGAAAATAAATCTTGAGTAAGTTTTAGTTGATCAATTGCAGTTGTGTGGCACCTAATCACTATAACTTCTGAATGTTTACTAGTTTGATAAACATTTAAATCTCCTAATCTAAAACCAATTAAATAAGCTTTTTCTGTTTTATCACCTGAAAAATTAAATTTTTTATATTTACTCTGAATAATAGATCTTGATAACGGCTCCATTTCAAATTCCCTCATGCGATTTAATACTGTCTTAAAACTACAATTATATAAATCTCCAATTTTATATTTTGATTTTTTTTCTTTATAATATAATCTATATAATTCTTTTTTTGAAATTTTTATTTTTTTACTCATGTATATATATTATCAAAAAATTATAAAATGTGCAATTAAGCAGAAGCTGTTAATATTCTTTATATATAAAAAAGAACTAATATTTTGTTCTTATTTTTCTTATTTCCATCCACATCTTACTAATTTTAAGCATTTCAGTCAAATAAAAAAGACGCCTCATTTAAGATAAAGACGTCTTTGATTAACTTTTTTTTATCTTGTTTATTATCTTGCCTTTATTTCTTCTTTTTAGATCTATCATACTCTTTATGTATCTTATCGCACAATGCTTTCGTCTTTCTTCTGTTAGAATCAACTTTATTTATTACACCTGCTAGCTCCTCTAAAAAGTCAGGTGGTAGTACTCCTCTTTTTCGATATTCAATTTCTCTTGATTTTTTCGGGTTATAAAATGATTCTTTCAGCATAATTTAATCCTCCCATATTTAGATTTAGACATATAATTTCTACAAGAAGTCATTTAAAAGTTTCTCAAAAGAACTTTGCTGTAATTTACTATACTTAATAAAATATGTCAAAACAGTTTGTGTTTGAAAATTTAAAAGTAATTGCTAATACGTAATTGATTTTATATTCCCCGCGCTTCGCCCTGGTCGCCTGTGGCAATTTTTTTCCACGACAGGCGGCGCTTAATGCCGTCCCAAAAATAACTAAGCTCTTCGCTTTTTAAAAACGAACAAAAGGCGATATAAACCAATATACCGCTGATGCCGGCGGCCAGCCCTTGGGTCAAAACGCCCCATAATCTGGTCATATCAATAAACGGCCAAACGATTAATTTCATGCCCTGAACAGTCAAACCGCAGGCAATCGCCGCCAGAGAAAATTTAATAGTGGAAAAAAGTATTTTTATTTCATCCAATTGGTCTATTTCAAAATGAAGTATCAGCCATAATAATATAAAATTAATTATATTGGAAATTGAAAAAGCCAGCGCCAATCCGGCTATGCCTATTTTAGCGGAAAAATAAAATGATAAAAATAAATTAACCGCCACTGTTATCAGGCCGATATAAAACGGGGTTTTAGAATTATAGCGCACATAAAAAACTCTGATTAACAAAGGAGCAAGGGCCTGAGCAAAAAGGGAAATAATAAAAAATCCCAAAGTATCAATAGTAAGTATCGTGTCCTGCCAGTCAAATTGGCCGGTGCCTAGAATAACTCGGATAATTTGCGCCCGGAGGGTCAACAGCAAAACGGTAGACGGCACAATAAAAAATAAAATCTGCCTGACAGTCAGGGAAAAACTGCTGATTAATCTATCTTTATTAAAAGCATAGGCCGACATGGCCGGAAATGCGGCAATGGCAAATGATACCCCGAATATGCCAATCGGAAAAGATTGCAGATTATTGGCAAAATTAAAGATAGCTAAAGATCCGCTCTCAAGAGTAGAGGCGATCACTGTAATCACCAGCAAATTAATCTGGACAATCGCCAAACTCATTGTCCGGGGAAGCATCATTCTGGCGATTTTTAAAATATTTTTATTTTTAAAATCAATTATTAAATTATATTTAAAGCCTAATTTAAAAACAGCCGGTATTTGAATTAATAAATGCATTATCGCACCCAATACTACTCCCCAGGCTAACCCATAAATCCCCCATAGCGGCGTAAAAAATATAGCGCCGATAATAATCCCAATGTTATATATTATAGGAGATAAGGAATAAACAAAAAATCTTTTAAAAGACTGCAGTATGCCTCCGAAGACTGCGGAAATTCCTAAAAATATAGGAGACAAAAACATTATTCTAGTTAAACTGTCGGCTAGGTTTAATTTTTCCGAAGAAAACCCCGGCGTAATCAACTTTATTATAAAAGGGGAAAAAATAATTCCCAATCCGGCGATAATAATCAAACTAACCGCTATAATATTTAAAATATTGCTGGCTAATTCCCATGCTTGCTTATTAGATTTAAATTCAAATTTATGGTTTATTAATGAGGAAAAAACCGGCACGAAGCCGGCTGACAAAGCGCCTAAAATCAATAAATTAAATATCAAATCCGGGATGCGAAAGGCCGCATAATAAATATCCAAGGTATCGCCGGCGCCGAATTGACCGGCTAAAATACGGTCCCGAAAAATACCTAAAAAACGGCTGACAATTGAAGAAAAAGCCACTAGAAGCGCCGCCGCCGTTATGGAATTTACCTTGGCTGTAAATAATTCTCTAATCATAAAATTTAAAAAATTTAAACTCTAAATCCCAGATACTAATTTCCTAACCTCCCTAGCGATCATCAGCTCTTCATTTGTCTGGATTGATAATATTTTGACTTCGCCTAAAAATTTTATTTTATTTTTAACTTCATTGCGCGTCATGGCGTTTCCAGCACCGATACCGCCGGTAAAAACTATAGCATCAACTTTTCCTTCCAATATTGCCCAATAAGATCCGATATATTTAACCAAACGATTTATAGCTATATCAAAAGCCAGCTGGCAATCGCTATTTCCTAAAGATACATTCCTAATAAGTTCTTGATAATCTTTTACGCCGGATAATCCCTTGATGCCGGACTCATAATTTAACATATGATAAACGCTGGTTATCCTTTCTTCCTCCCTAACTGCCTCATTATGGAGCAGATAAAAAATCAATCCTGGGTCAATATCGCCACTTCTCGTCATCATCACTAAACCTTCCATCGGTGTAAAACCCATGGAAGTATCAATCGGCCGGCCATTTTTAATGGCCGTGATTGACCAACCCCCTCCCAAATGGCAGGTGATTAAATTTATTTTTCCAGCCGGCTTTTTTAATTTTTGAGCCGCCTCACTCATAACATATTCATGGGAAATTCCATGAAAACCGTAACGTCTTATCTTATGCTGTTTCAACAATTCCTTGGGCAAAGCATAAGTGCGGGCTATTTCTGGCAGATTAAAATAAAAAGCTGTGTCAAACACAGCCACCTGCGGTAAATGCGGCAAAAAATTTAAAGACGCTTTGATGCCGGCTAAATTATAAGGATTATGAAGCGGCGCTAAATCATTGAATTTTTCCAATTCACTTATATTTTCGTCATTTATTAACAGAGAGCGGAAAAATTTATCTCCGCCATGAACCATCCGATGCCCAACTGCCTTTATTTCTCCAATATTAACTATTTTTCTTAATATCTGCTTTAAAGCATTTTCATGATTATTAAAATCATTTAAATTGCCTGCTAATAATTGTTTTTCATTCTGATCAAAAACCTTATATTTAATTGACGTTGACCCGCTGTTAATTACTAAAATATTAGACATAAGTTATAAAATTAAAAGTCTAAAAACCCGTAAAAACGCAAGGATTGTTTTTTTATTATGCCGGCCTCCCCTTTTGTCATACCGGCCCCCGAGCCGGTATCCAGAGTCAAAATATATAAACGTTAATTTTACAATAAGTTTTCAATCGAATCTAACTTAAAAACTTATCTTTATATCTGCCTTCCTGCTGCTCTCCCCTGGATTGCCTGCCTGCCGGCAGGCTGGCGGGTCGGAGCCCGCAATGACTGAGTGTATTTATAGTATTTCACCTCAAACGCTGTATCCGCATTAAACTTAAATTACCAACAAAATAAATATTTATAATAAATGTAAAGTATTTCCAGTCATATAATCAATAATAAAAACTATCACTATAAATGCCAAAAAAATTAAAAATAGAAATAGAATAATTTTTTTTACTGAAAAAATAACTTTCGCTGGTGTTGATATTTTTGGTTGGTTATGAGGATTTTTTTCTTGGATAATTTCTTTAATATTTATTAAGACTTTTCCATATATAAACCTTGCAAAAAAATAAGGGGGAAAAAATTTAAATATAATTATTATAATAACTAGCGGTGCAACCATAAAGATGGAGAAACCCATATTTAAAATAAAAAACAGGAAATAATTTACGGTAAATATTCTAAACCAGGTTTGCGTAGATTCTAATATGGCCTGGTCAGTGCCCTTGCCATTTTTATAATTATATAAATCCTTAATATAAAAAATGGTTTTGTATGAGGTAAAGATAATAAATAGAATAATAATAGGCCGGTTAATTACATCAGGAAGTAACCCAAATGCCCATGGGTCTGGATTGCCAATAGCCTTAAGCAGGAAAAAAATTAGCCACAAATAAACCGGAAGGCTGCCGAATAAAAATAAAAACATCGCCCATAAATAAGTCCTTTTTATTTTGGTAACTTTTGGTTTCTGTTGCTCTTTATAATTTCCTTCTTGTTTTTTTAAAGTGTTGTCTGCCAGTGTCGCTTGTAATTTTTTTTCCATAATTTTATCGTTAATTAGTTATTTAAAACAAAAAAACTAATTTTTTATATAATCACTTCTCCCATATTATTAATATCTGTAATACCGGCGGCATTGGCTTCATCTGTATCAATCTGCATACGCCAGGTGAAGGTTTTATCCACTCTGACTAACACCTCGTGAAAAGTCAGCCCACGCGGTCCGCCTACATTAACTGAAACTAATTGCCCTTGTTTCAGCTTAAATTTTTTAGCATCCTCTTCTGAAGCATGGATATGCCTATGCGCCAATATTACTCCGCTTCTAATTTTAACTTCATTCTTGGGGCCGATAATTGTCAGCCCGGGAGTATTATCAAGCTCTCCGCTTTCATGGGCAATCGCCGGTATGCCTAAATAATACGAATCTGTCTTAGAAATTTCTACTTGTGTTCTTTCTTTTAAAGGACCTAAAACACGAACATTTTTTAATTCGCTTTTTGGTGTTTTTATAGTAACTGTTTCATTGGCTGCAAAACTATGCGGTTGGGATAATTGCCGAAATAATGTCGGCTTCCTGCCTTTGCCGAATAAAACTTCAAAATCATTTTTAGATAAATGGCAATGGCGGCCAGATATTTCCACAATTATCCTATATCTTTTTTTAGGCATAGAATTAATAATATAAATAATTATAAGATATAAATTATGATTTTTTTATACTAACGAACTCGTATCGCCTAAAGGCAGGCCTAATTCTTTGGCTTTTAATACCCTTCTCATAATTTTGCCGCTTCGCGTTTTCGGTAGTTTGTCCACAAACTCAATATCTTTAATAACGGCAATCGGACCGATCTCTTTTCTCACGCACTTCCTTAATTCTAATTTCAAGGCATCGCTTCCTTTTACCCCTTGCTTTAAAATGACAAAGGCCTTTATAACTTCGCCTTTAATCGGATCAGGCACGCCAATGGCTCCGGCTTCAACTACTGATTTATGGGAAACAAAAGCGCTCTCCACTTCAGCGGTGCCGATTCTGTGCCCGGCCACTTTTAAGACATCGTCCGTCCGTCCTTGAATCCAAAAATATCCGTCTCTATCTTTAAAGGCCACATCGCCGGTAAAGTATGCGCCTTTTATTTCTTGCCAATAAGTTTTAATATATCTTTTCGGATTGTTAAAAATTGTCCTGATCATGCTCGGCCATTGGTTTATTATTACTAAATATCCGCCCTTGCCTATTGGCACTGGCTTTCCTTTTTTATCCACTACTTCCGCTTTAATCCCGGGAAACGGCTTGCCGGCGCTACCGGGCTTTAAAGTGGCGCACGGCAGAGGGGTGATCATATTAGAGCCAGTCTCTGTTTGCCACCATGTATCCATAATCGGGCATCTTTTCTTGCCGACATATTTGTAATACCATTCCCATGCCTCCGGATTTATCGGTTCTCCCACCGTGCCTAGGATTCTTAAACTCGGCATTTTGTGCATCTTAGGCCATTTTGCTCCGTATTTCATCATGGCTCTTATTAATGTCGGCGCCGTATAAAACACATTGACCTTGTATTTTTCAACTATTTTCCATATTCTATCTGGCTTAGGCATATCCGGTACGCCTTCATACATCACAGTAGTAACACCGGCTAATAACGGACCGTAAATAATATAACTATGGCCTGTTATCCAGCCGGGATCAGCGGTACACCAAAATCTTTCATCGCCGTGCAGATCAAACACCCACTTGATTGTCCTTAGAACTCCGACCATATATCCGCCATGGACATGAACAACCCCTTTTGGCTTGGAAGTCGTCCCGGAAGTATATAAAACAAATGCCGGATCCTCGGCATCCATTTGGGCGCACTTAGCTTCAGTCGGCATTCCTTTGACAAAATCATGGTACCAAATATCTTTTCTTTTATTGAATTTAACTTTATTTTTGTTATTCTTAACGACAATAACCTTTTTAATGGTCCGGCATTCTTTGATGGCCTCATCAACAAACTCTTTATAATTAATAATCTTTCCTCTCCTGAAACTACCATCGGCGGTAAATAAAATCTTAGCCCGGGCGTCATTAATTCTGTCCGCCAAAGCTTTGGCGGAAAAACCGGCAAAAACAACCGAATGCATCGCTCCGATTTTAGCGCAAGAGAGCATAGCTACGGCTATTTCCGGAATATTAGGCATATAAATTGCCACTCGGTCTCCTTTCCTTATCCCTTGTTTTTTCAAAGCGTTGACTAGTTTATTTACTTCTTGATAGAGCTCCCAATAAGTAAGTTTCCGCGATCGCCCGGTTTCATCTTCCCAAATAATAGCCAGCTTCTTTTCTATCTTTGTGCCGATATGCTTATCCAGCGCGTTATAAGCCAAATTGCATTTGCCGCCGATGAACCATTTATAAAATGGCTTATGGCTTGAATCAAAAACTTTCCGCCAGGGTTTAAACCAAACTAAATCACGAGCCGCTTCTTCCCAAAATTTTATCGGATTTTCCAATGATTTTTTTATAATCGCATTATAATCTTTAATATTGGCTTCGGCTAATATTTTTTTTGCAGGCCGATACTTCTTTTTTGAAGCAAGTAATACTTCTGTTAATTCTCTTTTATTGGCTTTGGTCAACATAAAATTAAAATTTAATAATTAAAATATTGAAAAATTATTTTTTATAAATAAAATCAATTTCTCTTTTTGTTAATAACCCGTTCTGGGCCCCTTGCTTGCTTATAACCGAAGCGGCATTTCTTGACGCTAATAGCATTGCCTTTTTTATATTACCTTTGAATATATTCAAACCGACAATAAAAGATGACCCGAACGCATCGCCAATGCCGGTGGTATCAATTTTCATTTTCTCTTTTATCACTTTTTGATAATATAATTTCTTTCCATCAAATGCCTTAGCGCCGTATTTTCCATTGGTAATAAGCACTATTTCCGGACCCCATTTTTTTATTATTTTTAATAAATTATCAATATCATTTAAATATTTTACGGGCTTATTTTTATATGCTTTATTTGATGCCACCAATTCCAATGCTTCATCCTTATTTATTATCAGCACTCCGGTTTTTTTAATATATCCGCTGATTATTCCCATTCCGCTTTTTAGCTGTATATGGCCGGGATTCCAAGCGATTTTTGCTTTTTTTAAGCTAAAAACGCTATCCAGCGCCTTGCTCCATTCGCCGCTAAGCGAAGTCATGTATATCCATTTAGTATTTTTTAATTTGGACAACTGGAATTTGCTTATCTGCAGTTTAGCATTAGCCGCCCGATTAGAAAAAACTATATGCTCATTATCCTGGCCGACAAGCAAAAAGGAAAATCCGGTTTCTGCCATTTTTGTTAATTGCACCAAACTGATATTTACATTATGCTTCTTTAAATTTTTTAATATGCGCTCTCCCCTATCGTCATGCCCAAGCGATATTACACAGGCCACTTTTAATCCTAGGCGCGCGACACAAACAGCGGCATTGGCCGCCCCGCCGCCGAAAGTGGAATAAGAGCTGTTTATTTTTATTTTCGCGCCATACTCAAAAGCCATCAACTTCTGTCGGAGCACATCTTCCTTATTATCTATTAAAATGCCTTCATTGGTGTAAAAAGTAATATCTTCGGTAGCGCCGCCGATAGTGATAATATCAAATTTCATATAACTTATATTTTACGAATTAAATTATAAATTTACGAAAAAAAATTCGTCATTCTCATGTTTTTATTATATCATAAATTCAGACAAATAAAAAAGGGATGAAATTCATCCCTGTCTAATTTGTTTAATCGAAGAACTGTGGCAAAAATTGCAACATCTTCTATATCTGTTCCTTATTAATAAGATCCCATCTTTTCCATGAGATTACAATCTTTTTTCCAATCTTTTAAAATATTTATTAACTGTTTTAAAGCATTTTTCTCATTTTTATACACAATAGTATAAAGTACACCAGGATTTCCCCTTAAAAGGCGAGAAATTTTTTTCTTCTCCAGTTTTTTCTCTTGGAGCAATAATATTATCGGTATTTTGCTCCTGTTTGCCATTTCAACTTCAATACCGCCACCCCAGCTCGGTGCCAACGCCGCTACAAGCAAAATACTTGTGCGTTTGCAAACTTGGCGGCGTTCCGCCCTGTCAACATCCCACGGGGTATAATCAGAATTTTTTATCGGATCATAATGCTCGTGGGGAACGAATGCTCTGACACCTAAAATTTTCTTACAAATACCCGCTATTGATGAATAAAATAATTTTGCTTTCTCCTGCTCCCTTTTGGGTAATTCCGTCAAAGGTCCGCAAACATATCCGCTCTTTTCATTATCAATTTTCATTTCTAATACCTCCTGATATGGTTTAAAATGACCAAATTATTTCAAATTCCAACGCCGAAATTCCATTACCGCAAATCCTGTATTTTTTTGTTAAGTTCGTCTCTTTGTTCCTTGGTTATTAAATAAATATTATCGCTATCCGCTTTTTTCGCATAATACAATTCTTCTCCGTTATCATTGCCAATCATAAGAGTATTATCAATGCCTTCGCCGGATGCTTCCACTATTATTAAATTTTTTTCCAGTCCGGTGTTGGCAAAATCCTGTGCTGGAATATCCTCGGCGCTTAAACTTGATATCAGGGAAACAATTTTATCTATTTTAACTTCATCCACGCTGAATTTATAAGGCAAGTTTCCTTCCCATTCACCGTTTATTTTTTCAATGTTAAATTCTCTTCCCGGATATTGGAATCTTAATTTATTAATTTTATCTTTGGTTGATGAAAAAATAGTCTTATCTCTCCATTCCGGCTGGCTAAAAGTTGAAAGCAAGTTAAGATTCAGGGAATAAGTCTCATCAATATCGGGGCGAGAAATATATACGCTTTGATAATCACTGCCGATACTGCCGATTATAAAATCTTTAATCAAATTTCCGCCGGCAAATAATTTTATATTAAGGCCGCTCGCTTCATCAGTCAAAAATTCCTGTTTTTTTTCTTTTACAGCGCTGATTAATTCCAATTTTGATTCTTTCAAATCATTCAAGGATTTATTCAGGTTAGCGGCCATTGAATCGCTTGCATAAAAATCTTTGGTGCCACTGATTTTCCATTTATCTCCTTCTTTTTCCAATATAGTATCGTTGACGTTTTGCTTAATCTCTATTTTGCTTATAATATTTGCCTCAACCCCGGCCAAAAAATTTTTTGGAGAACTGCTTTTAATTTTCCAATCTTGAAAAGGCCCTTGATATAAATAGGCCAAAGCTATCAATACTATTAAGATTGTCCCTAAAATCAAATTTTTTTTGGTCATATATTATAAAAATAAACTCTAAACAATAAATCAATATATTAAATCCGAATTAAAAATATTATTTCTATACGCATGTTCGTATAATTCTCTTATAACTCGTAGCTTCGCATTATATGTATTAAATATCATCCGTAAACCGGCTTTTTCTTCTAATAAAATATCTAAACATTCCTAATATTATTACAATAAATGTTAATCCGAAAATATTAAAATACCTGATAAAGTTCCTGGCTCCGTCTGATAATTCTTTAATCGGCCGGGCAGATATTGATTTAGCCCTTATTTTAATCAAATCATTGTCCAAACTTAAAGTGTCAGCTAAATTCTGGAAAAAAATCAAGCCATCTCCGTTTCCTCTTAAAAATCCGTCCTGCATAAAGTCACTGTCTCCAACAACAATTAATTTACCGGATTCGGTTGCCCCATTTCCG
>PETS01000009.1:16598-17016 GCA_002781265.1 Candidatus Falkowbacteria bacterium CG02_land_8_20_14_3_00_36_14
CATTTCCGTAAGCGCTGTTTATTTTTCCGGAAATAGCTATCGCTATATTTTTTGGGCCGATATTTCCGACCGGAGAAAATGCCTGCTGGGGATTTAAATTAAAATTATCTTCCTGGGTCCAGCTTTTATCGGTAGTTTTGACAATATAGGAAATTTTAGTGCCGGAACTTATTTTATTTTCAATTATATCCAAACTGCTTGCCCAAGGAAGCACTAAGCTCTCCAGGCCGGAAACGGCCGCATTATCTTGGTCAAAACCGTCCTTTTTAATATTTGGCCAAAACGGGTAAGGGGTGGAAAAAGTAATAAATCCTTGATTAAACGAAGCTATGCCGGCTGAAACATCCAAAACTAAATTTTGGTTTAATTTAAAGCCGTAATTTTCCAGCCAAGCGCTAAGCCCCGTATTATTTTTTTC
>PETS01000054.1 GCA_002781265.1 Candidatus Falkowbacteria bacterium CG02_land_8_20_14_3_00_36_14
TATCAATTAGCAATAATTTGATTGATTTGGCAGAAGAATTTATTGTTAAATTGTTAATTGTTAACCTGCCTGCCGGTAGGCAGGTTTTTAAGTTAATAATTTGAATATGCCGTTGTAGCTTTAGCTGGCAGACCCGCCCGCCATCGCCTAAGCCCATGTAGCTCAGTTGGTAGAGCACTTCCATGGTAAGGAAGGGGTCAGCGGTTCAAATCCGCTCGTGGGCTCAGGCGTAGGCAGGCGGGGCGCCATTTCGCCAAAGGCGGATAAGCATGTTTAAGGTGGGGGTCCGCGGTTCAAACCCGCGCAACGGCTCAATTCTCTGTAATAAAAAATTCGGCGATATTATTTGCCGAGTTTTTTTATTCAATTTTTATTATTTTATAATTAACTTTCTTTTTGGACAGTTTTATTTTTATTATATCGCCAGCGCGTTTGCCTATTAGCTTTGCGCCGATAGGAGAGTTATGGGATATAATTCCCCCCAAGGGATTAGTCTCGGTGGATCCGAGAATTTGGTAAGTTTTTTGTTTGCTATTTACTTCCAAAGTAACCTGATGCCCAAGCTGAACAGTCTCTTTATTTTTTAGAGGTTTAATTATGACAGCTCTTTTTATGCGGTCTTCAATGTCCAGTATCCGTTGATTTATGCCGCGGAGCCGGCCTTTGGCCATTCCATAAGCGAAGTTTTCTGAAAAATCTCCCATTAAAGCCAACCTTTTTACCTCCTCAATGGCGCGCGGCCGGCTATACTTTTTTAGTTTTTTCAGTTTTTGTTGCAATTCATCATATTTCGCTTTCGTAATATATTTGTCCGGTTTTAGGCCGGCATATTTGCCGGGTTTTCTTGTTGGTACTCTCATAGTTTTATTATAAGTATAAATAAATAGTATGTAAACATATTTATTATTAAGATGAAAAAGTCTAGAAATTTATAGAAAAAAATAATTTTTTCTTTTTGACAAAAAAATAAATACAAGTTATAATATTTTCGAGCCAAGGAAAGCTTATTTTTTTATTAAAAATAATAAATAATTAAGTAATTTTTTATTGATAATTTATAATAAAATTAATATTTAAAATCGGGTCGGTACTCAAGCGGTCAACGAGGACAGACTGTAAACCCGCCTGCCGTACATTTAAGTTTAACATATAAATGGGTCGATACCAAAGTAGTCAAATGGGGCAGACTGTAAATCTGCTGGCTTACGCCTTCCAAGGTGCAAATCCTTGTCGGCCCACATACATTTTATTTCTAATATTCGGCTGGCAGGTCTGTTGGCTTGCGCCTTCGCCCGCCTTGCCAGCGCCTGAGCGTAGCGATGGCGGGCAGGCAAGTTCGAATCTTGCCCGGCCCACAAAAAAGACCGGAAGAATGCCGGTCTTTTTAAATAGGTTGACAAATAGCGGGCAAAAAATCATAATAAGATTATAAGGCATCATTTATTTTTAAAGATAAAAAATATGATTGTAGATCCTGATAAAATCGGCGTAACATTTGTAAAAATATTTGTTGTATTAATATTATCATTAGGGGTAATAGGATTTTTATTAGTGACAATATAGCTTGATTAAAATTATGCCCGAACTTCCCGAAGTGGAGACAATTAAAAATGATTTGAAGGAAAAAATTTTAGATAAAAAAATAATTAAAATTACTTGCCGAAAAAGGAAGATTGTTAAAAATAATTTTAATTTTTTTTTAAACACTTTAATTGGAAATAAATTCAGCAATATAAAAAGAATCGGCAAACTTTTAATATTTGAGATTAATAGAGAAAATTTATATTTGCTTATTCATTTAAAAATGACCGGACAATTGGTTTACTGCCCAAGCCGAGGAATAGTTGCCGGCGGGCACAGTTATCCGGAACAGAAAAACACGGTAGAAAGCGCCGCCGAAGCGATGTGCCTACCCAATAAATATTCCCACGTCATATTTAATTTCGCCGACGGCTCAAATTTATTTTTTAATGATATGCGCCAGTTCGGCTATTTTAAGACTGTCCGTAAAGATGAATTGGAAATTATAAAAAAAAATTTTGGGATAGAGCCGCTGGCCAGTAATTTTAAATTAAATAATTTTAAAAGAATATTTATAAAAAGAAAAGCGCCGGTTAAAGCTTTACTGCTTAATCAAAAGTTAATTGCCGGCATCGGCAATATTTACGCGGACGAGATTTTATTTTCTGCCAAAATAAAGCCGGACCGCCGGGCCGATAGCTTGACTGGCGGCGACATGGAAAAAATATTCAAAGCCGGCAAATTAATTATAAAAAAAGCCATTAAGCACCGAGGCACAACCTTTAATAATTATATTGACGCGAGCGGGAGAAAGGGCAATTATTCCAGATTATTAAAAGTATATAAGAGAGAAGGCGAGCAATGCTTAATTTGTAAAAACATAATTAAAAAAATAAAAGTAGCCGGCCGGGGCACTCGGTATTGCCCTAAATGCCAAAAATAAACAAATGACAAAAATCAATCAAATTTATAAATGCAATATCTGCGGCAATGCAGTTAAAGTGCTGGAAACCGGAGCCGGGAAGCTGGTATGCTGCGGCCAGCCGATGGAACTTATAAATGACAATATAAACAACCAGTAAGGCAATATTTGAATTGTTGACTTTTTTTAATAAATACTCTATTATTATTGAGTAATATTAAATAATAATTATTAATTTATAAAATGCCCCCAACCGAATTGGTTGCATTTTTTATATCCATATGCCACAAGATAATATGATCAAGCTTGAATGTACTGAATGCAAGAGCGTTAATTATTATTCAAGAAAAAATAAAAAAACACTTAAGGAGAGATTGGCGTTAAGTAAATTCTGCAAGCATTGCCAGAAGCATACTCCCCATAAAGAAACAAAGTAATAATGCCAAAACAGGTGAAGGCGGGCTTGCCCGCCGTAGCCTAGAGCGAATATTAGGCGGGCTTGCCCGCCGTAGCCTTGGCGTAGGCGGGTGTCGTATAGTGGTAGTACGGAGGTCTCCAAAACCTCTAGTGGGGGTTCGATTCCCTCCACCCGTGCAAACATAAAGACTGCTTATTTTGGAGCAGTTTTTTTGGCGGTGACAGGAAGTGGAATTCGTGGTATATTATAGATAGCTTATAAAATAAATATTTAAAAATATGGAAAAAATACTCTTATTATCAGCCGTCTTAATAATTGGCGCAAGTTTTTTTGCCGGGGTTAAATTTAGTTTAGCGAATGATCCCTCAGTTACTATTCTTTCGCCGAACGGCGGAGAGACATTCAAGAATGATGGCAGTTCGATTACCGTAAAGTGGCAAGCGAATAATATACCGGTAGCTCATGAATTTATTTTAATTAGGATGAGAGCAATATCGGATAGCCGAGAATATGATTTAGCTCATGATGTATCAAATGACGGTCAAGAAGTTTTGTTAATACCAGCTTCTGTGCCAGTCGGAGCCTATATGCTTGAAATTAAAACTTACGTGGATAATATTCTTGCCATGGATTCAAGCGATGGTTATTTTAAGATTGTTGATGTTTCTCAAAACCAACCCTCCGCCACTATTCCTGTCGCCACCGTTTCGAGTTCGGTTGATATTTCTCAAAGTCAACCCTCTGTCACAGTTTTGAGCCCTAATGGAGGAGAGAATTTTCAATCAGGGGGTTCTTATTATGTAACATGGGCATCAATTAATCTTCCTTCGGACGCGTATGTGAATATTTGGCTTTTAGATAGTTCGACTCGTTTAGGCAATATGATTTTAGGCAAAGTGCCAAACACCGGTTCCGCAAATTGGGTTGCGTCGTCGCTTAATGTTCTTACTGACCAGACGACCCTTCAGCCAATAATATCATCCGGAAAGTATGTGATTTTTATTGAATGTGCCGATCGTAATTGTACGGCAGATTATAGCTATGATTCCTTTGTTATAACTGTTCCTTCTACCAAGGTTGAAGAACAAGTAAAATGTATTTTTAAAAGCTCAACTTCTGAACAAAAATGTTATATTGCCACAGATAACTCCAATTATTCCGATTATGGCTGTAGTGGGGCAGAATCGTGTGCCGTTGATATAAGAGGAATAAACGGCGATAAAATAACCTGGAAAAGCTCTTGCGGCGGATACGCTTATACTGTTATGAACGGATCAAACGAATATGCCGTGTTTAATTGCGCGGATCAAGCTATAGCCACGCCAACGATATTAACGACACCAGCGACAGTTAGCCCGACAGTAACGGCAGCCAAAGAGAAAGAAGAACAAATTTTAGATATTAACGAAAAATCAAAATTACTGTCTTATAATAACTTTGATTTTATTTTAGCCGAGCTCAACCAGCTGCGCAGTATTATCAAGGAACAGCAAACTGAAATAAAATACTTAAAGTCGTTAGTAGCGGATATTAAGGATTTATCAGAAAAAAGCCGGGATGCTATTAATAAATTTATTACTTACGGCGTAGACTCTAATACCAAGAAGCTTGGCGCCGGCGAGAGAGCGGCAGTCATAAATTCGTATAAAATCGCGTTTGATAAATTGCCGGAAACGGAGGCTGAGTTAGCTGATGCTATTAAAATCGCCAATGGTAGATTTCCATCAGTTACCAGTGATGAAGCGGAAAAAACCGCTAGCGAGCAATTCAATAAAATATATAAAAGGTCGCCTGATTTAAAAGATGCAAATGATAATGCAGCAATTAAAGTTATGGCTTACGGCTTAAGGCAGAAAGCAGAAAATAGAAATTTAAACAGTGAAAAAGCGGGAATAAAAATATTCAAAAATATTTTTGGCGTTGTTCCTAAAACTACCGAAGATTGGAATGCTATGCAGGCGATTACTTATTCAGGCGCGACCAGGTAGAAAAAAACAGAAGAAGATATCAAGTGGTGTCTGTTTCAGCAGTTAATCTTGAATTTTGGGCATCAGTCATGTTAATCGCTAGTTTTGTCTTACTAAAATCCGGCAGCAAAATTACGCCAGTATTAAGCTGGAAAAACGTTCGTATAGATTTCCAACAGCCGTGCTCTAATAAAAATAAGGCCTAATTTGGCTTTATTTTTTAAATTATTTAGATAATTAATCATTGCTAAGAAAAAATAAAAGTGCTAAGGTAAAGATAATAATATCTAAGAAAAATCTATGCAAAATATCAAATCATCTTTATCTTTAAAATTATTTGTTATCGGTTTTTTGATTGCGATCCTGATGATTCCAATCGGCATGATCGCTTTTTTGACTAATGACCGGGAAAGCCACCAGGACGAAGCTTTCCGGGAAGTCAGCGGTAAATGGGGAAATGAGCAGACAATAATGGGGCCGATTCTTTCAATACCGTATAAAGATAAAGTTGAACGGACTATCGGCGAGGGGACGGTTATTGATGAGACAATCCGTTATGCCCATTTTTTGCCCGAGGCATTGGATATTAAGGGGAAAATCGATCCGGAAAAACGCAAGCGGGGGATTTATGAAGTGGTCGTGTATAATGCAGATCTAGAAATCAGCGGCCGGTTTTTGGCGCCGGATTTTTCCAAGTGGGATATTTCGAAAAATGATATTTTATATAATCAAGCCTTCGTGACCTTAGGCCTCCCGGATACGCGTGGTATTAAAGAGAAAGTTGACTTAGAATGGGAAAATAAGAAGTATTCATTTAATCCGGGCGTGAAAACGAGCGATATCGTGGCTCTTGGAATCAATACTGATATCGATTTAAGCCAGGATAATAATGACGGCCAGAATTTTAAGATAAGACTATCGCTCAATGGTAGCCGAGATCTTTATTTCGCCCCATTGGGACGCAGCACCCAGGTTGAATTAAGCTCCGCTTGGTCTGACCCTAGCTTTCAGGGGGCATTTTTGCCGGAAAGCCATATGATCAACGAAGCCGGTTTTACGGCTAAGTGGAAAGTTTTAGAACTCAATCGCAGTTTCCCGCAAAAATTCTTAGGCAGCTTGAGTGCGGTTGAACCGATAATTCAGCCAGACTATTGCGGAAAGATGCAGTCAATCCCCCAGGTCGGCGTCATAAATCAAAGCAATTTCGGCGTACGCTTGCTGGTTCCGGTTGATGAATACCAGGAAACCGTCCGAGCCTTGAAATATGCGATTATGCTTTTATCCCTGACCTTTCTGGTGTTATTTTTTTACGAAGCTATGCGCGGCGTGCGCGTGCATCCGCTACAATACATCTTGATCGGCTTAGCCCTGGCTTTATTCTATCTTTTACTTTTATCGATTTCCGAATATCTCGGCTTTAAAATCGCGTATCTTCTATCGGCCATAACAATTATCGGTTTAGTTACCCTATACTCAAAGTCAATTTTCAAGGCATGGCGCCCGGCGCTACTGGAAGCGCTGATCCTTGTTTTTGTTTATGGGTTCATATTCGTGATATTGCAGCTGGAGGATTATTCTTTGCTGGTCGGCTCGCTCGGGCTCCTAGCGATCTTATCGCTGGTCATGCTGGTGTCGCGTAAAATCGATTGGTATAGTATCGCACAGAAATAATAATCATGGAGCTTGGGGTCATTTTTTAATCTTGAATTTAAAGTGTTTGAATAGAAATAGTTGGCTTGCTAATATCAGGCAATAAAATAACGCCAGTATTAAACTGTATTAAAATTAACTCTAATACCAGAGTTAATTTTTATGTTAATTAATAATATTATCAATTTAACACATTTCTATAGCTTGAAGGTAAAAAATTATCTGGCTTAGCGGTTTTGTTTTTAAGTTATTGAATTTATTTTATAACAGTATAATATGGTATTACTTATGAAGCGCGTATTTATGGCCATAAAAATTTCTTTGGAAAACCGGAAAAAGGCCGAAGAATGGCGGGCTGGATTTAATGGTTTGCCGGTCAGGTGGATAGCGAATGAAAATCTGCACCTTACCTTGATTCCACCCTGGGAAGAAGTAGATATTAATAGTCCAATCAGCCGGATAGAAAAAATTCAAGGTAAAATTACGCCTTTTACTATTAAATTTCATAAAATAACTTACGCCCCCAATCCCCACCGGCCCCGGCTGATATGGGCAGAAGGCGAGGCTGTAAAAAGCTTGCTAGAACTGCAAAAGGAAATTGCCGGACTGCTTGGTGCAAAGAAATTGACCCATGAATTCAAGCCGCATTTAACCTTGGCCCGCTTCCGCCCGGAAGATTTTTATAAATTCTCCGTAAAGGAATTAAACGAGCGCATAAGCTGGATAGAAAAAGTAAATTCTGTATATTTGTTGGAATCAATATTAGAGCCCAAGGGAGCCCGATATGAAGTTTTAAAAAATTTTAAATTATAATGTAATACATTTATGTGCGGAAATTCTCATTTTATCCTTTTTATTATCCCTCTCCCTTGCCAAGGGGAAGGTTAAGAGGGGGTCTTTAAAAATAAACCTTACTTTTCGCCCTCTACTTAAAACAAGGATAGGGAATAATGGAGTGGAAAAATTATATATGAAAAAAATAATCACTACTGAAAAAATTCCAATAAAATTATGGCTGGCGGATGTTGAAGACGGGGCGATGAGGCAAATTAAGAACATCGCTAATTTCCCATTCGCTTTCCACCATATCGCCATCATGCCGGACGCGCATGAGGGCTATGGCATGCCCATCGGCGGAGTGATGGCAACGGAAAAAGTTATTGTGCCGAATGCGGTCGGAGTTGATATCGGCTGCGGAGTGTGCGCCCAAAAAACAACCTTAACCAATATTGAAATTAACCAGATTAAAAATATAATGGCTGATATTAGAAGTAAAATTCCGATGGGTTTTAATAAGCACAAAGCCAAGCAGGACGAAAATTTAATGCCGGAATTTGGGGATTGGAAAAATTCCCGTATCGGAAAAGAATGGAATAACGCCTGCCGGTCGCTGGGAACTTTGGGCGGAGGCAATCATTTTATTGAAATTCAAAAAGGATCTGACGGCCATATTTGGATAATGCTCCATTCGGGCAGCCGAAATTTAGGCAAGAAGGTGGCTGATTATTATAATAGAAGCGCTATTAATTCCAGCCGGCGCCAAGGTTATGAAGAATTAATTAAGCAGGAATTGGCGTTTTTGGAAGCGGACAGCGAGGAAGGGAAAAGGTATATTAATGAGATGCGTTTTTGCGTTGATTACGCTTTGGCTAACAGAAAATTAATGATGGCCAGAATAAAAACAGCTTTTGCCAATAATATTAAAGATATTAATTGGCGCGATTTTATCAATATTGCCCATAATTACGCTTCTTTGGAAATTCATTTTGGCAAAGAGGTGATTGTCCATCGCAAAGGCGCTACGCAAGCTAAAACCGGCCAGGCCGGCATTATTCCCGGTTCGCAGGGGACAAAAAGCTATATAATCAAAGGACAAGGGAATTCGGAAAGTTTTTGCTCCTGCTCTCACGGCGCCGGCCGGAAAATGGGCCGGAACCAGGCGATTAGAGAATTGGACTTAGAAGAAGAAATAGAAAAGCTTGATAAGAAAGGGATTATTCACGCGATCAGGAGCAGGAAAGATTTGGACGAAGCCAGCGGCGCCTATAAAAACATAGCCGAGATTATTAAAAATCAGGATGATTTAGTTGAGGTAATGGTGAAATTATCCCCGCTGGCGGTGATTAAAGGTTGACTTTTATTATGTAATATTAAAATTTTAAATAATTTGACTTATTGCTAAATCTTTTATAATTTTATTAATATAATATTTACTAACTTATAAAAACATATGGAAAGAATTAAATTTTTTAAATTTATTATTTATTTTTCAGTGATAGCTTTAGCTACGGGCTTGGCATTTCCAGCTGGCGCGAAAAATTAAAATACCGGCAGAGTAATCAAGGGAAAAAACAACGCCTCGGTTTATTATTTATCGCCGGAAAATAAAAGATATGTTTTTCCCAACCAAGGCACGTATAACAGCTGGTATGATGATTTTAGTAATGTGGAAGAAGTCAGCGATGAAGAATTGTCTCAATATGATTTTGCCGGAAATATTCAATATCGGCCCGGCGTTTATTTAGTTAAGATTCAGACAGACCCTAAAGTTTACGCGGTCAGCAATAACGGCGTATTAAATTGGATTAAAACAGAGAGCTTGGCGGCAAGATTATACGGTGAAAAGTGGAATTTGCTGGTTGACGACATACCTGATTCTTTTTTCGTGAATTATTCAATCGGCGATCAAATTAATGATGAAAATGAATATGATCCAGATGATGAAGAAGAGCAAACTCCGTCCCTAGATTATAATTTAGGCATAAAAAAGCAGAATAAAATTATTAAAAAAGAGGTAAAGTAAGAAATTAAATTTTGCATCCGCATACAAAAAGCGGTTAATAAAATTCAAAAAAGATTGGCCAAAAGAAACATCCATTTAGACGGCCTGGGCGAAGATTATTTTAATCAATGCGCATTTACCGATATTGAAATTAAGGACAATAAAAATATAAAGAAAAAATCTACTGGCGATAAAAAAATTACTATCTGCCATATTCCGCCGGGAAATTCTGAAAATAAGAAAACCATTGAAGTCGCCGAACAGGCGGCCAGAGTCCATTTGGCGCATGGCGACATTTTAGGCCGATGCGCTGGTGAAGACGAGGACGATGGCGAGCAGGAAGACAAAATCCCGCCGGTAATTTCCAGTATTAAAACCACGGCCTCAACCACTTCGGCGTTCATAAACTGGATAACAAACGAAGAAGCTAATAGTAAAATTATATATGCTACCGAAACGCTTAACATTGCTTTATCTACTGTAAGCATATTAAATAATAATATGGTTTTGAATCACTCATTAGAATTAAATAATTTAGCCACCACAACCCAATATTATTTTAGGATAGAATCCACGGACGCGGCCGGCAATACAGCCACCAGCTCGGAAAAAACATTTATCACATTATAATGGTTTTATATTTCTATTAATAATTACAAAAACCGCCAGAAGGCGGTTTTTGCGGTTTTTAACAAGGCAAATTTTTTTATTTGACTTTTGTTATTAATTTTAGTAAAATTATAATATAAAGAATACAAATCCGAAGGAGGAATCCGGGGGATTTGTTTTTGTTTTCGTTCATTGAAAAACATTTTTTGTTAAACAAATTTAACAGAAATTCATAAATTAACCTAAAAGGAGGGAGTAAAATGAACAGAAAAATCAGAATTGGGATTATGATATCAGGCACAGGCACAAATATGCAGGCGATTGTTAATGCCTGCGAAGAAGGAAAAATTAATGGAGAAGTGGTATTTGTGGGGGCTGATAAGCAAGCAAAAGGGATTGAGTGGGCGAGAGAAAATAAGATTCCCTATTTTATTGTTGATTACCAGCGAATTAAGAAATCATACCAGGGGGATAAATATTTCAAATTTGACCGAAATAATAAGAAAATAATGGCTTTAGCAAAATTAGTATTAGGGAAAAGTACTTATATTAATGAGCCGTTAAGTTATGAGGCCAAGATTGATTATCTTATTCCCAAGCTGATAGCGGAAATGGAGCTGGTAAAAATAATCAAAGAGTATCGGCCAGCGAACGATTCCGGTTTTACCTGGAGATGATGTTGAATCGTTCAAGAAAAGGGGTTTGTAGCAGGAGTATGAATTATATCCTGAATGCATTCAGCTTTTTGCCGAAGGTCGGTTAAAGGTCGCGGAAAATAAATCCGGAAGAAAAGTTGTTCTAATAACCGAAACGCACAATAATCCATGTTGTTAATATGGGATAAAAGGAGGTAGATATGCTGCATCTATTTAAAGGACAAAAGAAGTTAGTAGAGGAGTGTTTTAATATTGAATCATCCTCCCCACTAACGGCGGAACAGCTGAGAAAGCTAAAGCTGATATTGGCGGATGGGTTCGTTTTGGAAACTATTTCAGAAAAGACACGGTTTTTGGAAACCGAAATAATGGAAGTGGGGTCACGGATGAATTTTGAAACATCCGATTCAAGTAATTTAGTTACTCAGTGCCATGCCTGCGGCATACCGCAGATTAGGCGTATTGAAAAGTCAGTCCGGTATTATTACCAGCGGGAGGAAGAAAAAAAGTTTATTATAGATAGCCATGATCGTATGACTGAGTGCGAATACCCCAAGCCGATATCCACTTTTGATACCGGTATCAAACCTTCTCCGGTGGCCGAAATTCCGATGATAGAAAAAGGTCCTGAAGCTCTATCAGAAATTGACGGATTTCCTTTTGATGCCCATGATCGGCAGCGCTATTATGAATATTTTATAAACAAGCTCAAGCGCAACCCGACCGACGTGGAAATTTTTGATTTGGCCAATGCCGATTCCGATCATTCCCGCCGCCACGCCTTTAAGGGAAAGATGATTATTGACGGCAAGGAAATGCCGGAAACGCTAATGGAAATTGTTCGTTCAACCTGGGAAGCCAATCCGCGCAATTCAAAAATAGCTTATTATGACAACCTTAGCGCGCAATTGGGTTTTGAATGTTGGACATTGGTTCCGGAGAATTCTGGACACGCCAGTCGCTATGTAAAAAAGAAGTTGGTTTACCACATCACCTTTACCGCGGAAACGCATAATTTCCCGTCCGGCGTAGAGCCTTATCAAGGAGCCGGGACAGGAATTGGAGGCTGGCTTCGCGATGTGTTTTGCGGCGGCCGAGGCTCATTGGTTCTTTACGCCTTAGCGGGATATTGCACTGGGCGTCTTAATATCCCCGGGTATCCCTTGACTTGGGAAGAGGATTTCGCGGATTTTGAGTATCCGCATAATCTCGCCAGCGGTCTGCAGGTAGCAGTTAGAGCCAGCGATGGCGTGTCGGATTACGGCAACTGTTTCGGTGTACCGGCTAAGGGCGGCTTCTTCCGTTCATTCGGAGCGCGTCTGCCTTCGGGAGAGCGTGTAGAATTTATCAAGCCGATTGTGTATATCGGCGGTGGCGGAGTGATAAACGCCAGGCATATTAAGAAAAACAAGGCAGTGCGAGGATTGCGGATAGTCCAGTTCGGCGGTCCGGCTTTTAATGTCGGTTTTGGTGGCGGGGCTGCTTCCAGCATGCATCAGGGGGAAAACAAAGAGAACCTGGATTTTAATGCGGTGCAGCGCGGCGATCCAGAAATGGAAAGAAAAGCTTATGAAGTTATTAAGGCCTGCGTAGAGAAAGGGGATGATATTCTCTTTGACAGCGCCCATGATCAGGGTGCTGGCGGACCAGGTAATGTACTTAAGGAGATAGTGGAAAAGTCCGGCGGCAAAGTGCATATCCGCAGAATCAAGCTGGGCGATAAAACTTTAAGTGTTCTTCAAATTTGGGTGGCCGAGTATCAGGAACGTTTTGCTGTTCTTATTCACGTTGATGGAATGAATGAATTTACTGCCATTTGCCGGCGGGAAAATGTTGAATTTGAAGACCTAGGTGAAGTGACTGGTGACGGCAAGTTCGTGGTTTTGGATGATAATGACGATTCAACCCCGGTAAACATTGATTTGGATTTTGTATTGGGCGAAGTGCCGCAGAAGGTATTTGAAGATATTCGGGTTATCCGTGATTTAAAACCGGTAACATGGCCTAACGACCTGACATTTGTTTCCGCTTTGATGCGCGTTCTAACAGAACCGTCGGTGGCCTGCAAAAGCTGGCTAGTTGATAAAATAGACCGGCATGTGCTTGGTCGAACAGTCCTGCAGCAGTCCGTTGGGCCGCTGGGATTGCCTCTTTCTG
This sequence comes from Candidatus Falkowbacteria bacterium CG02_land_8_20_14_3_00_36_14, assembly GCA_002781265.1. Lineage (GTDB taxonomy): Bacteria > Patescibacteriota > Patescibacteriia > Patescibacteriales > UM-FILTER-36-11 > UM-FILTER-36-11. Next base: position 12,683 of record PETS01000054.1, read on the forward strand.
ATTGTAGCATTACGGCGCTCAGTCCGATTGATACTGTCGGTAGCGTATCTGCCCTCGGAGAACAGCCCTATAAGCTCATGGTTGATCCTAAGGCAGGCGCGCGTATGGCGTCGCTGAAATGCTTACAAATATAGTCTGGGCTTTAATCACGGACTTAAGGGACATAAAGTGTTCAGCTAATTGGATGTGGGCTCCAAAGGTAAAAGGAGAGCGGGCGGCACTATATGACGCGGCCACAGCCGTAAGAGACCTTATGATTGCTATTAACATCGCAATTGACGGCGGCAAGGACAGTTTGTCCATGGCGACATATGTTGTCAACGAAGTCGTTATATCCTTACGCCAGCTCGTTATCGGTGCTTATGCTCCTTGTCCGGATATTACGAAATTTGTTACGCCGGACATTAAACGCCCGGGCAATTCACATATTATTTTAGTTGATCCTTCTAAAGGCCAGGCTCGACTTGGAGGATCGGCTTTTGCCCATGTTTTCAGCGGACAGATAGGCAATGAAAGTCCGAATATTGAATATGCAGACCTGCTGGTAAAAACATTTCAACTGACACAGTATTTTATCAGCCATAATATGATTCTTTCCGGTCATGACAGAAGCGATGGCGGCTTGATGGTTGCTCTCGCTGAAATGGCCTTTGGCGGAAACTGCGGCCTACTCCTGGATATGTCCGGAGAACATTCATCTATTCAACAGATGCTCGCTGAAGAAGTAGGGTTGGTTTATGAAGTGGAGTCTAAGTACGAAGGTCAAATTCTTAGCTTGCTTAACGATTCAGGAGTGCCGGCAAAAGTTATCGGCGAAACCACCCCCCATAACCGGATTTCGCTTAGGTATAATGGCTCAGAAGATCTTAATATGCCGATGACTTCTTTGCGATGGCAGTGGATGTTAACCAGTATGTATTTGGAAGTTCAGCAGTCCAAAGCGGAAAATCCGATGGCTATTGCCATGGAGAAGTATGAAACGCTGAATGCCGCGAACACTCCGGTTTATAACATTCCGTTTAGCCCAAAACCCACGGCTCCGGAAATTTTACTTAAGGCCAATAATTACCCCACTATGGTACTTCGGGATGAAGGCACGAATGGATACGAGGAAATGATCGTGGCCGCGCGTTTGGCCGGGCTTGATCCGGTCAACGTGCATATGACTGACATTCTTAACGGTTTGGTTGACCTGGATGATTTTCTCTTTTTAATCATTCCGGGCGGATTTTCCCACATGGATGTTCCGCAAAGCGGCAAAGGATTTGCTTCCAAAATTAAGTTCAATAAGCATGTTTGGGAGATGCTTCAGCGTTTTATTAGCCGTCCAAACACTTTAACTGCAGGAATTTGTAATGGCTGTCAGGTAAATACCCTTTTAGGACTGGTGCCATGGCACGGGATTGATCCGGATAAGCAACCTCGGATGATTAAAAATCGTTCTGGAATGTTTGAATCCAACTGGGTGCACCTTAAGGTGAATGATTCGCCCTCAGTGCTCCATAGGGATATGGCCGGAACGATTTTTGGCGCCTGGGCAGCCCATGGCGAGGGGCAGTTTTATTTTCCTGACCGTGAAGTGTTTAACCGGACAGTTGAGCAGAAACTTATTACTATGCAATATGTTACCCCTGAGGGTAAGCCGACCCAGAAATATCCGTTTAATCCGAACGGTTCGCCTTACGCTATCGCCGGGTTGACTACTCCTGACGGACGGCATACCGTTTGCATGCCCCATCCGATTGACCGGTCTTTTTATCCGTGGCAGTGCCAGTGGTTGCCGGATAAGTTCAAGGGGCTTGAAGTGACACCTTGGCTTAAGATGTACCAAAATGCTCGGAAGTTTTTTGAGGAATATTAACCATTTCGGTCCCTGCCCTAATGAAAAAGGGCAGGGACCATATTTTTTCATGGGAGGAGAAATGATATGGTGGAAAGAAAAGGATTGACTTATAAAAAGGCAGGTGTTGATATTGACAAAGCGGATAAATTGGTTGGGAAAATCAAAGAAATCGTTAAAAGAACAAAACGGCTGGGGGTAATAGGGAGTATCGGCGGTTTTGGCGGATTATTTTCTTTATTTAATGCTGGTTTTAAGGAAAGCCCTACATTGGTTACTTCAACTGATGGAGTCGGCACAAAACTGAAAATCGCTTTTATGACCGGCAATCATAAAACTGTCGGCATTGATTTAGTGGCCATGTGCGCTAATGACGTGGCTGTCGCTGGCGGCATTCCTTTGTTTATGCGCTGTGGATTATCTAGCAACTGGGAAATTAATCAGCGGGACAGCTGAAACCATTATTTCCGGTATAGCTGATGGATGCGTAGAAGCAGGTTGCGCCTTAATCGGCGGTGAAACAGCCGAAATGCCGGGGTTTTATAAAAAGGGAGAATATGATTTAGCCGGTTTTGTGGTGGGAGCGGTTGATCCGAAAATTGCGAATAAAGTTTTAGATGCGGTAGAAAAAAGATTAATTAAGCCCGGGGACCAGCTTATCGGTATTGCTTCCAGCGGCCTTCATAGCAATGGTTATTCGTTGGCCAGGGAGTTATTTTTCAAGACTTTGAAATGGAAAATTGATCGGTATGTGGGAGATTTCCACCAAACTTTAGGCGAAGAGCTTATGGTACCCACGAGGATATATGTGAAGGCTATTTTAGGGCTTTTAAATATTTTTCAATTAATGGTCTTGCCCATATAACCGGTGGGGGACTGATAGATAATATTTCCAGAATTCTTCCTAAAAATTGCGCTGTTCAATATTATAAAAACAGTTGGGAAGTGCCTGCTGTTTTTAATTTAATTAAAGAAAAAGGAAAGGTTGATGAGCGTGAAATGTACCGTACATTTAACAATGGCATAGGCCTAGTGGTTGTTTTTACGACAGAACAGGTACATTCTATTATGAATTATCTTGATATGATAGGTGAAAAAGTCTACCATATCGGCAAAATAGTTTCTTATAAAGATAAAGAAGGGGAAGAAAGGGTTACTTTTGTGTAGAATTTACAGTTCTTTTTTCATAGGAGGAAATATTAATAGGATCTTGCGCTATAGCAGGATCCTTTTTTCTTTTTTAAAATAAAAAAACACCCCTAAAACAAAAAAACCTGCCGTTAAGCAGTTTATGAGAAGTGAGATTAAGAGAGAAGAGGGTTTGTTTTTTGGTTGTTTTGGTTGGGTTGAAGATTTTGGTTTTTTTTGGGGTGATTGTTGCGGGGATTTTGTTGGGGGGAGATATTAATAAGTTGGGGGGAAGAGTTTTAAGTCTTTTCTAAGGCGTAAAACTCTTCCCCTAAGCTATATTTTATTCTCCTTTTAAACTTCAACTTCTCTTCTCTCTTAATTAATATTATATTATCATATTGAAAATATCCGTCAAGGGGGTGGGGCAATAATTTGTTATAATTTAATATTAGCCAATATTTTAATAATTAGAATAATTTGATTATTTCAATAATAAAAGTTATCCACAGTATTTTATTGTATATTTTAGCGAGGACACAATTTCTATAAGCAGTTACTTTCCGTAAGCCACGATTCTCTTGAAAGAGGTTCGACCTCTTTAAGTTAGAGGTCGAACCTCTACTTAACGTTTTATTATTGTCCCGCCCACATGATAATGTCATAGTACCGGCAATATAGAAA
>PETS01000049.1 GCA_002781265.1 Candidatus Falkowbacteria bacterium CG02_land_8_20_14_3_00_36_14
CTCCCAATGAAGTAATTGCTAAATATATTGAAAGTGGTGCAGTTAAACCTTGAATTTACCCAATTTATGACTCCAATTTATGCGCTTGCAATCTGGCATAACATTTTAATAATTAGTTGCTGCGTTATTTTAGAAAATATGAACTCTTTTGCGGCAGCCAAAAAACAATACAAAAAGAGATTAGCTTGGCCAATCTCTTTATTTGCTCCTTGAGCTGGAGAATATTAGGGCTTCTTTATTAGAATATTAAAATCTTTATGCTTTAAAATTTTTATAGTATTAAATTAAATATATTAAATTTTACCGCATACCATTGAAATCATTATTGGAAATTCCCAGACCAAGATTTCTCATAATATTAAAAGCGTCTGCTGGACGGCCCAGAAAATACCTTTCCCCGTCGCTCGGATTTATATACCAAGCCTCGCCATTCCTTTCCACCTGCAAAAATATCTTACCTTTTTGGCTGGCAGAAAAACTATTGCTTATATTTAATTTGCCTAAACCGTTTGGATTGTAATTGCCGCTTAACTCCGCCTTATCGTCAAATCCGTCTCCATCGGTATCCTTATTGTCCTTATCCGTGCCCATGGCGTCTTCAAAAATATCCGGCAAACCATCTCCATCTTTATCAGGGCCTGTTAGGTTATCCAGGCCGACTGGAATTTTTTTCAAATTAATATCGGTTATGCCGACTCCCTGCTCGCGCATAACGAAAAAAGCGTCTTCCGGGCGGCCCAAATAATACATTGTTTCTGTCCTGGGATTGACGTAATAAGCCTGGCCAGCGTCTTCAACTTTTAATATTATTCTACCTTTTAGGCGGAAATACATTTCTTTGTTAGCGACTTTAATGTTTTTTTCCGCACTGTCTTGGTTCGTATTTTTGCTTTCAGCCGCATTGCCGGCGTCCGCTGTCTGATCGCTTACGGCCGATTTTATGGCAAAACTTCTTATGACGCTTTTGTAAGTATTATTAAATGATTTTGATTCTAAATAATATTCATATTCCCCTTCAGGAAAATTTTCCAAATTCACTTTATGTTCGGCCGTTAAATCTTTCGCGCCGGCGCTTTTATATTCTTTATCGCCTATTTTTTTATAATAAACGTAGCCGGACGATAAAATATTCGTTTTCCAAATCAGCTCGACGGCGCCGGCAGTTAAGTTGATTTTTTCCCCAATCGCGCCTTCAAGCTTTACTATATCGTCTTTGGGCATGGTAAAAAAAATCAAATCGCTATTCACGACAACATCATTCCGATAGGAGCGCAGGGAAAAAGCATATTTCTCTCCCGGCCATAAATTATAAATATCAACGCTATGGGTCTTTGTTAATTTATCGCTTTTCGGCCAATTAGAAATGCGCGGCGATATTTTATAAATGTCAAAAAGATTATAAATATCCCGCCTATAAAAAATTTCTCCTTGCGTCTCTTTGCTCGTTTCCCATTTTATCCTGGTGGAGGTTGAGCTTAAAAAACCGTATTCAAGGCTGAGTAGGTTAAATTGGTCTATCTCCGCCTGGGAAGAATAGATATGAAAAGAAACGGATTTTTTATTATTTTCCTCGTTGCTTTCTTTGAGTATATCGTAAACGTCAATGGCAAAGCTCACATTCTTCCCGCCGGCAGCATAGTACTTGCCCATGAAGGAATAAGTAAAAGTTTCGCCGGGATCCAAAGGATTGCTCAAAGACGGATAATCGCCGTAGGCCAGGCCAGTTTCCGAAAAATTATTAAAACTATAATCAAAATCAATTCTTCTCAGCCCATCGCCGTTTACTAAACTGACACTGCCCGTATTTTTTATAGCAACTTTTATTTCCATATCGCTGCCGTAGATTGTGCCATTGCCTTCATTTTTTATGGAAATAGAATCAACCGCGATATCCAGCCCGCTTGCCGGCGCGACATAGATCGTTTTAGATTTAGTATTGTTATCTTCGTTGCTTTCATTTAAATTATTTTCGCTGTCTACGAAAAAACTAAGATTTTTATCTCCGCTTGTTCTAAACTTTCCTTCAAATGCCAATGAAGTCGTGCTGCCAATTTTAAAACTATTTTGCAATGATATTTCCGGCAAAATGGAACTGTAAAAATTAAAATCGCCAAAATTAATATTATAAGAAGTTATGCCGGCTCCGGTAATTAAGTCAGTATTGCCGCTATTTTTAATTTTTACGGTTACTTTAACTATTTGGCCGGCATACGGTTTTGCCGGGCTGATTTCAATTGACTGCGTTTCCAAATCATAAGGCGGAATAACGGTTAGCTTGACCCATAAATTATTATTGATTAGCCGGGTTTCAGGCAAGCTTTTATTTTTATTAACAGTAAAATTTAAATTTTTTTCGCCTAATTCGGTAAAAATACCCTTTAAAACATACTTAAAAGTTCCCCCGCCCATAATAGGATTGAAAAGGGAAATCTCGGGCAGAACAACTGAGGATAATTCAAAATCGTTAAAATCAAATTCATACCCATCCAGTCCTGAATTGCTATAAATAAATTCCGGATTTATGGATTTAATAGTAACCGTTATATCGCATAGCTGGTTTAAAATCGGCTTGGCCGGATTGGCAGTGATGCTTGATACTTCAAAATCATAAACAACATCCGCGGACGCGAAAGAACCGGCATAAAAAATTCCCGCTGAAAAAAATAGGAAGGCAAAAATAAATTTTAAATAATTTCTCATATATAATAATTATACAACAAAAAAATCAGAATCACAATTAAAATAAAACTCCAATTTCATTATAATTAAAATAATAAAAAAACCGGCTGACACAAATATTGCCGGCTTTTTATTTTTCTATCTACGAACACGATTTGGCCCGTAGAAGATCTAACGGACTCGGAGTAGCGCCGTTTACATTCTTCCTCTTAGCATAGATCTTCTGAATTTTTCTTTGTCTGTCATCGGTCTGGGCGCATAATTATAGGATCGGCGCTGATTCCTTGGCCCGCGCGATTTATTAAAAGAATCGCCAACAAATCTTTTTTTATTTTTATCGAATGATTTAAATTTTCTGGAAAAATTTGTCCTGGCGCCTCTTCTTTGTCCGGCAATATCAATAGACTCCCTGGAGGCATTATGATCCGGAGCTATTTTATTTATTTTTAAAGTTTTACTGATTAATCTTTCAATCTCTCTGACATTTTTCAATTGGCCGGGCAAAACAAATGAAATCGCCTTGCCGCTCTTGCCGGCGCGGCCGGTGCGGCCGATACGATGGACATAATCGCCGGATTTTTCCGGCAGATCATAGTTGATTACCAGTTCTATTTCTTTGACATCTATTCCGCGTGCCGCAATGTCAGTCGCCACTAATATTCTATATTGCCCGAGCTTAAAGCCGTTTAAGGCCATTCGGCGCTGGCCCAATGAGCGGTTAGAATGGATTTCAGCCGCGCTAAAACCGGCTTGCCCGATTTTTTGGGCCAATTTTTTAACGCTATGCTTGGTGCGCGCGAAAATCAAAACTGAACCCTTAGTTTCCGCTAATATTCTTTTCAAATAGCCGAATTTACTTTCCCTATCAATCACGATAATTTCCTGTTCCACGTTCTCCGCGGCTGTTCCGGACGGCGCCACTTCTATCCTGGTCGGCAAAGCCATATATTCCGAAGCGATTTTTATTATCTGATTCGGCATGGTAGCGGAAAAAAGCATCGTCTGCCTCTGCTTTGGGACTAATTTGAGAATTTCTTTTATCTGAGGAAGAAAACCCATATCAAGCATCATGTCCGCTTCATCAAGAATTAAAATCTTTACATCCATTAAATTAACCGTGCGCCTCTGGGCGTGGTCAACTAATCTTCCCGGAGTGGCGATGATTATATGCGGTTTTCTTTTCAGGGCGTTCAACTGCTTGCCGATCGGCTCACCGCCGATTAACACCGCCGTTCTTAAGCCTATTTTTCCTCCGATAATTTTTAAGTGTTCATCAACCTGCAAAGCTAATTCGCGAGTCGGCAAAACCACCAGTCCCCTGCCTTTGCGGACGGCTAAAAGCTGAATCATAGGTATGCTAAAAGCCAGGGTTTTACCCGTACCGGTTTGGGCAATGCCCACTAAATCTTTCCCGGCCAAGCTGGCCGGAATTGATTGCCATTGAATCGGAGTCGGAGTTAAATAACCCAATTCCGTTAAAATTTCTAAAATCCTGGGCGCAATGCCAAGACCATTAAAGCTATAAACTTTTTGTGGTTTTGTTTCTATCATAATTATAGTGACCCGAGTTCTTGTAATAGTCACTAATTTATAATTTCTAATGACAGAATAAGGTCGAGTCCGTGTCTGCTAATTAAGGCAATTTAATAGCATTAAATACGGTTATTAATGATAATTAAAGATAACATAAAATTATTTTTTTGTCAAATTGTGTGTAAAGGCTATTTAGAAATGTCATACCATTGGGCAAAGTAGAAATGTCATACTTGCCTAATTTATCTATTTGGCAGCCGT
>PETS01000140.1 GCA_002781265.1 Candidatus Falkowbacteria bacterium CG02_land_8_20_14_3_00_36_14
ATTAAGACAACGAAACTTAGTTTCGTAATTCAAAGTAATTATAATAAGCTTATTATAACATATTTTTTAATATTAATAAATAAAAAAAACTTGGCTTTTGTCAGCCAAGTTTTATATCATGAAAAAGACTTATTATTTATTATTTTATTTTTTTCTGTTTAAATCTACTTCCACCACTGTTTTTTTATCGCCATTTTCAGCCGGAAATTCAACATCAACTGATTGTTTTAATATATGATGGCCGACTACCACCCCTCTCTGGCCGTCAACATTTACTTTTGTGCTTATAGCCGGCAATTTCTTGGCTAAATCTTTATAACCGTTATTTTCATAGGACAAGCAACACATCAGCCGTCCGCATATGCCGGAAATACGCTCGCTACCGCGGTGGGCGCATTGCTGGATTTCCGCCATCTCGGAAGTAATTGACGTCAGATCAATTAAAAATTTCTGGCAACACAAGCGCCGGCCACAATGGCCGTAATCTCCGGATATTTTTGCCTCGTCCCTAACGCCTATTTGTTGCAGGCGAATAGTGCGGCTAAAATGCCTGACTAAATCTTTGACTAATTCCCTAAAATCAATGCGGTTATCAGCGATAAAAGCAAAAGTGATGCGCGACCCGTCAAAGGAAAAATGAACATCAACTAATTTTATGGGCAATTCTAATTTGACGGCTGTTTTTTTGCAATAATCCAAGGATTCATTTTTTTTCTCTTGGCTAGCTTGCTTTTCCAGATCCGCTTTCGTGGCTTTTCTTAAAACCGGCTTTATTTTTATTTCTTCTTTTTCTCCATTGGCCTCTTCGCTGCATTTATCTTTATAGGGGCAATCGCACTGAGCTTCATTAATTTTGATATTAGATTTATCTATAAAGCCGGCGACAGCGCCGATTTCTATTCCTAACTCTGTTTTTACAACCACTTTATCGCCCTTAGCTAAATCTAAATTATTTGGATCAAAATAATATATTTTGTCCCAAGGGCTGAATTGTATTTGCGCTAATTTCATACAACTTGTCTTAAATATCACATAATAATTAAAATATCTGCTATTGCCTATTATATACTTACCCCCACACCCAAATCTTTGGTGTGGGGGCTTGCCGTAAGGGTATACGCCTACGGTCAAGGTGTGAGGGTTTACAAACTATAGCGGATAAATTTTTCCACTTTTACACCGCCTAATACATCTTCTACTTTCTTTTTATCGTCTTTGACATATTCCTGCTTGACCAAGCAAACTTCTCCATAATATTTATTTATTCCCCCGACTAATATTTTCTTAATTATATTGTCCGGCTTGCCTTCTTTTTTAAGCTGTTGCCGGTAAATATCTTCTTCTTTGGCAATCTCTTCCGCTGGCACATCGTCCGGAATTATATATTTCGGGTTAGCGGCGGCAATATGCATGGCTATATTGTGGGCCAATTCGTTTTCACCGTTTTTATCCAGGGCCGCTAACACTCCGATTTTTCCGCCCCCATGGGCATAAGCGCCGATTGTGCCGGCTGACGCCAAAACAGCGTATCTTTTTATGCCTAATTTCTCTCCGATAACTGCGCTTAAATTTTTTAAATTATCAGCCACGCTATTGCCGTCCTCCATCGGCGCGGACAGCAAAACCTCAAGCGAATCTGTTTTTCGAGCCTCTGCGATATTTAATATTTTTTTAGAAAATTCCTGAAACTTTTCACTGCGCACAACAAAATCTGTTTCCGCATTAATCTCCACTATGTACCCTTCCTTGGCCTCATTATTAACATTAACTAAAATTATTCCTTCGCCCGCTTCTCTATCGTCTCTTTTGGCGGCCTTGTCAATTCCTTCTTTTCTTAATATTGAAATCGCTTTATCTATATCGTTATCCGCCTTAATTAAGGCATTTCGGCAGTCAGCCATTCCCGCTCCGCTCAAATCGCGCAACCTTTTTATATTATCCATGATTATTTCCATATTTTAAATATTTATTAATTTATTTTTGATTTTTCTTTCCTTCATTAATGGCCTCTTTAATGGCATTAAGCACCAGTTTAACAGTCTTGGTGGCATCGTCATTAGCTGGAATAATATAATCTATGCCATCGGGATTAACATTAGAATCGCAAATAGCAATAATCGGGATATTTAATTTTTTCGCTTCGGCTAAAGCGGTTTTTTCCGTTTTAATGTCCCAAATAAAAATTATATCCGGAATTTTTATCATATTGGCCAAGCCGCCTACTTTCATTTCTAATTTAAAAATTTCCCGGTCAAATTCCAGCCGCTCTTTCTTAGTGTATCTTCCCAGCTTACCCTGCCGTTTTTGTTCGGATAAATCTTTATATTTTTTTACCAAATTTTTTATAACTGAAAAATTAGTCAAACATCCTCCCAGCCATTTCTCGGCCACGTAAGGCACGGAAACATCCTGGCACATTTTTTTTAGAGTTTTTTTAACTTGGGGCTTGGTGCCGACGAATAAAATAATTTTGCCTTGGCTTATTGAAGTTTTGATATATTCCAAAGCTTTGGCCAGCATCATTTGCGATTTGGCCAGATCAATGATATGGATGCCGTTTCTTGAGGTAAAAATAAAAGGATCCATTTTCGGGTGCCATTTTGAGGTGCGATGCCCAAAGTGCATTCCGGCCTTAAGCATCTCTTCCAATGTAGGGATTCTAGTCATATTTTTTTCCTTTCTGCCTCTACCCTTGTTTACCCCGAATGTTCGGGGCAAGGAAAAATTTAAAGGGTATGGGAGATTATTTAATTAATTAATAATAAAAATTAGCCCCTAAATTGAAAGAGGCTAAATGCTCTTAAAATAAACTTTTTAAAGGGATTACCTTTCTTTTGCTTTCCTCTTCTATTCGCCTTAAATTATCTTCAATCATTCTTTTATTTACTTTACAATCCTTTATTCCTGAATAATGGATTTTCTCGCATTCTTGACATCCAGATTCCTTGTTAACTTCTGTATTATTATTTTCATTTTCAGTCATGATGCTTCCCTCCTTCTTTCTTTTGATATTTGTAATAAAAATGAACTTTTTGTTTGGACATTTTTTGTATTTTTGTTATTATTATATTATATTATTATAGAATATTGTCAAGGCATATTTATCTTCTTAAATTATCTTCTTGAAACACCTCGGATATCTTTTAACGGTTTTTTAGCTAAAATTTATTAAACACGGCTAATTTCGAATTTTCCCACATAGTTCTTTCAATTTTAAAAAAAAATATGTTAAGCTAATATTAAAAAATTCTTTTCGGCCCTATCGGGCATTTAATCGGGGCAAATTTATTTTTTTATTTTTTAAATATCAAACACATGAGTAAAAAAAGTTACATTGTTATCGCAGTTATTACAATAACAATAATCATGGGGGATGTGTATAATAATTCAAACAAGAAAAGCGCAATAAGTCTGCCTGTAGGGGAAAATCCACCAAAAAAAATACTACAACTGAAAAAGTTACTGGAAAAACCGGCAACTTTGAAAATTCACAACTTCTTGAGATTGCAAAACAATATGTATTAAAAAAACCAAAGATTTATTGGCTTAGTGAAAAAAATTTGTATCCTGGGATGATTACAAAGTATTAGGGACTGATTTTCAAAAAGTTAGTCCAGAATGGATTGTTTCTCACAAAGCTTCAATTTAATATATCGAACCAAATAAATACAAACCACCGTATGATAATTTAAACGATAAATATATGATTAGCTGGTTTTTTATTCCGGGTTGTGAAGAAAATCCAAATAGATCAGATAGTCCGAATTGGTTCAACAAAGACGGTCTTAATTGTATGGGGGGATATTCATTGAATGTTATTCTAAATTCAGATGGCACAACCAACAGAATAGACATGGATGCGGTTAATTAGAGACAAAAAAAATTCTCCGATTAAATTTTCTTAGAATATGCTATAATATAAAAAATTTCAAATTTATTATTTATAGTAAGTCTTATGCAAAATCAAGAAGAGCAAAACACTCATCTCTCCTTATTCAAAGGCAAAAATATTCGTCGCACTATTTTTCAAAAAGAATGGTGGTTTTCGGTTGTGGATATCTGTGGCGTATTAACTGATAGCCCTGACGCTGGTGCTTATTGACGAAAGTTAAAACAAAGACTAATAGCCGAAGGAAGTGAGGTCGTGACATTTTGTCACGGACTGAAATTGGAGGCTAACGATGGTAAAAAATACGAAACCGACTGTGCTAACACCGAGGGCATGTTCCGTATTATCCAGTCAATCCCCTCGCCTAAAGCAGAGCCGCTTAAACGTTGGCTTGCTAAAGTCGGTTATGAGCGCGTGCAAGAGATAGAAAACCCGGAACTAGCGACCAAACGTACAAAACTGCTATACAAACTCAAAGAATATC
>PETS01000107.1:0-11124 GCA_002781265.1 Candidatus Falkowbacteria bacterium CG02_land_8_20_14_3_00_36_14
CATCCCCGGACATATGGGCCGCCAGCCGCAGTTCAATCTGGGAATAATCCAAAGCTAATAACTTATACCCCCTTTTAGCTACAAATGCCTTACGGATTTCACGCCCTAATTCTGTTTTTATTGGTATATTCTGCAAATTCGGCTCGGTTGAAGACAAGCGTCCGGTGGCAGTTACCGCCTGATTATAGCTGGTATGAATACGCTCGGTTTTTTTATTTATTAATTCCGGCAGCGCTTTAATATAGGTATTATATAATTTTGATAATTCCCGATAGGATTGTATTAATTTGATAATCGGATGTAAGTCAATCATTTTAACAAGTTCATCGGCCGAAGTGGAAATGCCGGTCTTAGTCTTTTTAATTCCGTCTTTGGCAATGGCCATTTTTTCAAACAATACTACTTGTAATTGCTTAGGAGAATTAATATTAAACTTCTCTCCGGATGTTTTATATATCTTTTTTTCCAATTTTTTTATATCCAAAAAAACTTTTTTTCCCAGACCGATTAATATTTTTTTATCCAAAGAAATGCCATTATCTTCCATCTTGGCTAAAATTGGAACTAAAGGCATTTCCATTTCTTTAAACAGCTTGGCTAATCCTTTGGCTTTAAGCTTATTTCTTAATTTATTTACCAGCCGGAAAGTAAAATCAGCGTCCTCGCAAGAATATAAATATAATTTTTCTATTTCTACCGCGGAGAAAGTAATTTTATCCCAGCCCGTTCCTAATAAATCATCTTTGCTGATTTTTTCAAATCCTAATTCCGCGAATGTCAAATCATCAAGATTATGCTGGCGAGTGCCAGGATTTAAAAGATAAGACGCGATCATAGTATCAAATTCTATTCCTGTGGCTTCTGTCCCGTTATTTTTTATAACTCTTATATCAAACTTTATATTATGCCCATATTTTTTAATTTTTTTATCGGTAAAAATCGGCTTTAATTCCTTCAACCATGGATTTTCTTGGCAATTATTATTTTCTTTATAATTAAATAAATTGTTTACATCATCTTTTACTTTTTCATTTTTAATTTTTAATTTTAAATAATATGCCTCTCCAGCCTTCCATGAAAAACTTATGCCTAATAATTGGGCTGTGATTGGATCAAAAGACGATGTCTCCGTATCAAAAGCGAACGTTTTTTGTTTTTTTAATTTTAATAAAAATGATTTGAATTTTTTATCGTCGTCAACTAATAGGTATTTAAATAATTTTTTATTTCTCTCAAATTTATCTTCCGAAGCTTCGGTGTAGGGAGATTTATCTCTCCCGCTTTTTTGTTTTATTACTTTCTTTCTTTTTTGCTTTTGTGTAATTTCCTGTACTCTCGGCAATAATGATTTAAATTCAAGCTCGGAAAAAAGTTTCACAATTTTTTCATTGTTAATATCCTTAAATAACGCCTCTTCCAGCTTAAAATCTACTTTTACATCAATTTTAATAGTAGCTAATTTTTTTGATAATATAGCGTCGTTTTTATATTTTTTTAATAATTCCTTAGTTCTATCCTTTATCTTTTCCGAATCTATATTCTTATATACGCCTTCTAAAGTTTTGAAATCAAGCAATAAACCGATGGCGCCCTTTTCGCCGATTCCCTTGACCCCGGGAATATTATCGCTCGGATCTCCCCGCAGGGCCTTATAATCTATCATTTGCCGCGGAAGCAAATTAAAACGATTAAATACCGCCTGCTCGTCATAGACAACACTGTCGGAAATGCCTCTACTCAAGGTATAAACTTTGGTATGCTTATTCACCAATTGCAGGGTGTCTAAGTCGCCGGTTAATATTATTTTTTCTATTTCTCCATCAACTTTATGGCAAATAGTGCCGATTAAATCATCAGCTTCAAAACCGCTCATTTCATAAATCGGAATATTAAAAGCTTTTACCACTTCTTTAACGCGCGGTATCTGCTTATATAATTCATCTGGCGCTTTAATTCTGGTGGCCTTATATTTTTCGTAAGCTATATGCCTGAATGTCGGCCCTTTCTTATCTAAAGTTAGAGCGATATATTCCGGCCTGAATTCGCGGATGGCCTTAATCAGCGCGGTGGTAAAGCCATAGACGGCGTTTACGACCTCGCCTTTTTTGGTGGCCATGGTGGGCGGCAAAGCATGAAAACTCCTGTGAATCAAGGCGTTTCCGTCAATAATAATTAATCTTCCATTTGTTTTTTTAACCATATTAATATTATGGCATTTTATAAATATTGTGTAAAATTGCTTTTTAAATCTTTTGACATAATCAATTTTTATTTATAACATAGTATTATATAAATATAAAATACTAATTTTTGATCTTTAAATTTTATATACTGCCTATAGAAGCATGCTATATAATAAATATTTCAATATGACTTATTCATAAGGGGGAATAAAAATGGAGGAAAAAATTAGTTTAATAAAAATAACCGAAAAAAATCCGATTAGAATAATAGTAAGGGCAGGCAAATTTATAATAACTTTTATTGATGACGAAAAAGGAGGTATAAGAGAAGAAAAATCAATATTATCAATAAAAGGAAAGGAAAGAGAAGCTAATCCATCAATAGATACTTTTTTAAAGGCTTATTATTTTGCTTTAAAAAAATTTAATTCAACCTAACTTTTTCATAGCCCATCCGAGTGATGGGCTTTTTTCTTTTGCATTTAATAAAAATCGTATATAATGTAATTATGAACAAAGAATATAAGCTGAAACTTAATCTCAAAAAAAGATACCTACAAATCGCCTTAAACTCTACGCTGGATGAGGCCCATAAAATTATTAATTCACTTCCGATAAGCGACCGGATTATTATTGAAGCCGGAACGCCGCTGATAAAAAAATACGGAGAAATGGGTATTAGAAAAATAAAAGAATGGTATGGGCAAAAATTAACAGGTATTTCGGTTATAGGAAATCAAAACGATATTGCAGAATCCGAAGAACAAGAATTCGGTCCGGGCATTGATTTGCTAAAATTACTATTCAAAAGCTTTATAAGTAAAAACTATCATCCTTCTATTGAGCCGAAAAAAACCGCTAATAATATTCCCCCTGGTAATTTCGAGCCGTACATAGTGGCTGATTTAAAAATGATGGACCGCGGCTCTACTGAAGTGGAAATTGCCGCTAATGCCGGGGCCAGCGCCGCTGTTGCCTTAGGAGCCGCGCCCATAGAATCATTGGACGTATTTATCGCCAATTGCGAAAATTTAGGCCTTGACTCCATGATAGACATGATGAACGTAGAATTTCCTTTATCAATATTAAGAAAATTAAAAAAAATCCCAACCGTAGTTATTCTCCACCGCGGAGTTGATGAAGAAAAATTTAATAAGGAAAAACAGCTTCCCCTGCATGAAATTAGAAGAATAAAAGGCAATTATGATATTATGATAGCAATCGCCGGCGGCGATTCTATCCGCGAAGTCCAGCGCGCTATGTTTAATGACGCTGACATCGCCGTTGTCTGGAAGCTTTTTTACAATAACTCCGGCGAAACCGCCAACCTGGCGGAACAATTTTTACAAGAGATAAAATAAAAACAGGGAAAAAATAATAGTCTGTCCCTGTTTTCATTTTATTTGTATATTTATTTCTTTTTCTCTGTCTTCCCTTCTACCATCTTGGTAATAGCTTTAATGCCGTCATAAAATTCAATCGGCAGGCCGAAAATAACCGTCTTGGATGGATCAGGATTTATTTTTTCTATGGTCTGCAATGTTCTTAAGGAAATGCCGCTCGGCACCGAACTTAAAACTTCCGCCGCTTTAGATAATTTTTCAGCGGCGGAATATTCACCTTCGGCCTGAATTATAACCGCTCTTCTCATTCTTTCCGCTTCCGCCTGCTTGGCCATAACGCGCTTCATATCGGCCGGCAATTCAATATCCTGCATTTTAATATAAGAGACGTCAATTCCCCATGGATCCGTGGCCACATCCACCACTTTCTTTATTTCATCGGCAATCTTGTCCCGGCCCGAGAGCAGCACGTCTAATTCAACTTCGCCGATGATATCACGCAACGCCGCCTGCGCGTATAGAGCAACAGCATGCCTAAAATCCTGTATTTCCAATATCGCCTTTTCCGCATTATCTACTTTAAAATAAACAACCGCGTTAATGCCTACGGTCACATTATCCTTGGTGATTACCTCCTGCTGGGGAATGTCCACGGTGGTAATACGCAAATCAACTTTAAACATCCTTTGAATGCCGGGAAATATCCAGGTCAACCCTGGATTTCTAGTGCTGGTATATTTCCCCAAAGTTAAAATTACCCCCCTTTCATACTGGTCAACAATGCGCAAGCCGATAACTACTATCACAAAAGCTAAAATAAAAATAAACGATAAAAATCCTTCCATAAATTTGTTTATAGCATAATAAATAATTATTATGCTTATAATTTAATAATTAATCCTATGCTTATATTTTAGCTAATAATAAAAAATATGGCAAATATTTTAATTTTGCTATTTTAAGATATTTTTGGTAAAATAATAATATAATAAAAATTAATAAAAAATATGAAAGAAAATAATTTAAATTTAGATAAACCAATAACGGATGAAGAAGCCGAAAAAGCGGTGGATGGTGTTAATGATGCTGATAATGACGAAGAAATAAATAAATTATTTAACGGACAAGAAGCTGATAATTTATCGGGCAAAGATATTAAAGACCCCAATTATGAAATAAAAGTTAAAAAAGAAATTGAAAATTTACCTGATGAAAAAAGAAAAGAAATAAGTATTGGCCTTAATAATATAGGTTTTTTTGTCGAAGAAAAAAAAGATAGATTTTTTTCTAATATTTTTAAAAAAATTTCTAATAAATTTGACGAAAGAACTACGATGGGGAGATTTACTAAATCATTACATGAAAATATGGAAAGAGATGCAAACCAAGCTAGAAAAAATATAGAAAAAATAGAAGATGGAGAAAAAAAACATTTTTCAAACCTAGGACGCTTATCAGGTAATGTTTTAAAATATGGAAGAATGGCAACTGATGTTGCCGGTTATACAGCTGGTTCATCTTTAAAGTATGTGATGATGGGAGGTATGATTTTTTCAAGAGGATCTGAAGCAGCTAAAGAAGCCCGGTTTAAAAACGAAAAAGTTATTAAAAAAACAAGGATAAAAAATATAAATCAAGCGGCTGAAGAAGCTTGGAGTGTTTACGAAAAAGCAAAAGAAAAAAACGATGAAGTTTCACATGAAGATTTAGAAAAAGCTTATCAACAAAATATTCCTAAAAATCTTTTAAATCGTTTATCAAAAAATCCAGAGCCGGGCACTGCCAGTAATATATTACAAAAAATTATAAAAAAACATATTGAATATTCAATAAATAATATTAATAATAAAATAAACGCAATTGATACAGATAATAATCTATCAAAATTAAAAAAAGACGAAAAGAAAAATAAAATAATTAATAAATATTCAAAAAAGTTGAAAGATTTTGATAGAGTGGTGAGTCAATATGGAACGGTTGATGAATTAGCAATGGGGGCAAAATATCTGGAAACAGGATCAAAAGCAGTTGTATATGGAATGATGGCCGAAACATTAACAATAACTGCCACAAAATTATGGGAAAAATTACCTGATATATTAAGCCCTGATGAATTGGAAGCAGCTGATATTCAGGGAGTTCCTTCTGTAGCTGAAGAAAACTTAACTGAAAGTAATTTAAGCCAGGAAGATGCAATGATAAATGAAAGATTAAAATTTGCTGGGTTTAGGGGTGATATAAATAATATAGAAGAAATTAAAAAATGGGTTGAAGATGAAATTAATACAAATGGCTTAGAACATATTAAAGAATTAGGATTGAAATCATTTGCCGAAGAAATTTCCAAGGCAAAAATTTTATATAATAATGCTTTACATGAAAATTTATCTGGATTTAAAGATATGCAAGGAAATTCAATTGGTTATTCTGAATTTGATGAAATTAAAAATTTATCTGCGGAAGAAATTAATAAACGCTTTCCTGAGCAAGGAACAAAAATATTTGAAGCTATAAAAAAAGTTAAACCATATGAAAATTTATACAATGACCAAATTAATGATTCCATTGAAACCATAAAAGCAGACCAAAGGGCTATTGAACCAATGGCAAAAATATCTGAAAATGGCATGAGTATGCCAGAAGATCCAAATGCAATAACTGAAATTGCAGAAAAATTTCCCATTACTGAAGGTGAGCCGAGTTTAGAGCAAGTGGAAATTATAAGGGGTTTGAAGAATGAATTTACTCTGCATTTGGGAAAAGGCGATGTGCCTCCGCAATTAGAAAAAGTGTTTCATATGATAGCCGTGGATTCTAGAAAAGATGTGCTGGGCGCTAATAACATGTTTGGAGAGGAAGAAGGCGCCAAAAGCTTGAATGTGGCGGCTAATCTAGTTAAGCTGTCTGAAAAAAGCACTGGCAGCGTGGCCGGCGTACCGGTTGAAGATTTTAGGCAAGCTGTTAATTATGATGAATTGTCTGGCCGATTGGACATTAAAGACCATGTAAGATTTAATAGTATAATCGCAAAATTAAATGAACAATCTGATAAGCTTTGGGAAGATGGCAAACTACAAAAAGGAGCGGTTGCTTACTTAAACGACATTAAGCATGATACTTGGAAAAAAATTGTAGACGCTGAGGGATTGGAAAAAGCTGAAGCATACAAAGGGCCTGGCGCGGCAATTGAAGAAACTTCTGCCCATGAAACTGTTCCCGCGGATGCGGAACATATTAAAGAATCGTTTATCAAAGCTAACGAGGCGATGCAAGCAAATTCTTCTGTCCATGAAATGATTGGGAAAACCTCTGGGCAAGAAGCAGAACCGCTCGATCATATTGATGTTCCCGCGAATAAGCCGGAATTAGCCGATACTATGGTTTATGGCGTAGCCGGGCATGATGAAATTAGCGATGAGCAAATTATGGATTTTGATAAAAGTAATCTAGTTCATGAAGCGGAAAGGGCTATGACTAGAGCCGAGATAGAAACACCGGCAAATATTACTGAACAGACGAACCAGCCTCTAAGCGAGGAAGAAATAGTTGCCGGCTTTAAAAAACTGCCCGGAACGGAATATACGACTAATGAACAATTATTTAAATTGAAAAACGATGTTGAAATTATTTTACAAAAATACCAGCAGCCGCTTCTCGGCTTGCATGACGTAGAAATGAAAAAAAGCCTAGTCAGGCTAATTTATAATACCCATGATAAAGAAGCGCTTAATAAATTAGTTGGAAATAATTACAATACAGATGAATTTTCAGACAGAACGGTATATTATAATAAAAACGGTGATTTAAAAATAAACTTTAATAGAGGTTTTTTAAAAAAAGATGTAAATTTAATTATTGATAACGATGGAACTTTTTTTGTAAAAGGACCTAAGGAATTTTTATGGAATGGCGGGGAAAGAAAATTTATATCCGAAGAAGATTTAAAAAGCGCCGTAAAATTTATTAATCAAACCCCGGAAACCATACCGGCTGGAGCAGTAACCGCGGCTGGAGCAGAAACCGTAGTTGATGCGCCAGCTGAAAGTGTCCCTAAAGGCACTGACGCAAAATTAATTATTGAAAAAACGGATAAAACAATGCTAACAACAAATAATGAAGAAGCTGAAATTAGAGTAAAGCCACCAATTGAGGTTAATCCTGAAAATATTAAAGAGGGGATAGAAAATATGGTTGGAAGCGAACCAAGTATGAAAGATATTGAATTAAAAAATGGAAGAATTTCTTTTACCTATGATGAAAAGGGTAATATATTAAGCTATCATGAAAATATAGATAGCTACCAGCAAGGGAATGAAGGAAAAGCTATACTAAATGAAGATTACAGGGCTAAAATTATTGATAAATTATCAGGCAAAAAAACCGGGGTTAATTTAGATATCAGAAGAGTGGATGCTCAAAGCGCCGCTATTACCGAAAAAATAAAAATGTATGAAGAATTAAAAAATACCGGTTATAAAAAAGAAGCTGATATGGTGGCGGAAACGATTAAAATTAATATTAAACAATTAGAAAACCAATATGGCGATATTTTTAAGGATATTAAATTATAATAAAAAATACGCCAATTAATTAAATATTAATTTATACTTCTGTTATTGCGAGAAGCGATAGCGACGAAGCAATCTCGTAAATCGCTCATAATTATAATATAATAATACCAACTACGAAAAGACAGAATATTTAAATATAAAAAACCCGAGGACTGTTTCCCTCGGGTTTGTGTTTTCTTTATTATTTTTTCTCCTCCTATTGTTTCACCTCCTTATAAAAGATGCGAACGCATCTGCTTAATAAATATTTTTCCGTTTCTCCTGCGCCTCGGACAGGAACTCCGCTACTAGTTTGAACGTTCAGCTTTGCGGCCACAAAAGCGGCACGCGCATCTGAAATCTGTTGGTTGGTCATACTCCCTTTAGCCGGCGTATTGTCGGCATGGCCGGTAATTTCAAGAATTTCATTTTTCTCTGGAAGTTTTCCGGCCTGGCTTCTTTTGAAATCTTTGTCACTTAGCTCGGTTTGACCGGGTTGAAAATATACATATGCAGCTTTTATGTCGCCGCCGAAATCAACCCTATCCTCCAGAGATTCTACGCGCTGAATGATTTTACCACCAGCTGCTTCCATTCTGGCAATACGACTTGCCAGAGCTTGAAAATCAACACCACTATTGCTTTTGTTGCTTTCCTTCACTACCGGCTGCGAAGTTAATCCCGCTTTCTGCCTCATCTTTTCCAGCTCCTCACTGGAAAATGAATTGGCATTTTGTGTTTCAACCGAACCTACACTGACAGAACTAGCGCGGTTTTTATTTACCAGTAAGCTTTTTATTTCACTAATATCGTCCCTAACACTGCCGACATTTCCTTCGACCATTTGAAGGCGAAGGTTAAAATCTTTTGCCTGTTGTCGTCCGGCACAGCCAAACTGCGCCGCAAAAACTAAAAATATAATAAAACATTTCAGTTTCATAAACACCCCCTTTATTGAGTTATTTCGGTTGCTACAACGATTTTAACCATCCGGCTTTTTTCCATCCCGCCCGGCTGAGGATGATGCTCGTCGGCGGAAGCGTAGTGTATAGCTTGTTTTATTTCTTCATCTTTCCAGCCCCGGCGCATCAGCTCCATGCTTACCGCCTCGCTTAAATTCTTGGCCCGGCGCCGACCAAGGTCAAGATTGTGCTGAACGCTGGCGCGCTCATCACAATGGCCCAGAAACCAAATTTCCTTGCCTTTGCTGATCAGCTCCCCTTTGTGTCTATTAATTTCTTCAGCATAACGCTTAATCAGCGCCAACTGCCCATTCGCCGGGGATTCAAGCAGATTGTCAGACAACTCAGCTTTATCGGTGTCAAAATAAAACCGAGCCATTATCTCTTTCTCCTCAAGCCGCCGTTCCGGTTCCGGAACTTTCAAGTCGGCCTCGCTCACGCTGTCATAGCAGACAACTGAAATATTAAACTTGCCTCGATCGTCCAGCCAGGCCGAAGTAGCGCCGTTTGTTTTATTGCCGCCAGCGGCGCCGGCGGTTTCGTTGTTGGAAAAAAAGGGGAAGGAAATCACCGCTCCAGCCGCCGAAGCGTCGTTGGTTGTGAACGACGCGGACAACCACTCAACCGCCACATGGCAATAGAGCGATCCGCTGGCTTCCGCCGCGCTAAGCAAGACCCGCGCGGCTGAGACATCAGGATTTCCCTGGGAAACAGCGAAGCTGCTTACGCTTCTTTCCTTTTCTTTGATTTCCCAAGGAAGAAGCATCACAATATCATCTTTTTCTAATTTTTCAGCCGCCGTATTTTTCGCCGCTGTCTGGATATTTTTTTTCTTCAACGGTGAATTCTTGGCCAGGTTTTTAAGCTGGCCAATGGTCAGCTCCGGCGCGTTCAGCAAAAGCCACGTTTGGCTTCCTTGTCTGCCCCACTTCGGCTGGACAGGGACATTGTTCGCCCCGGTATCAAGGAAGGGGGTGATGGGTATGAAGTCCTGGCGCTTGCGGGACCAGACATTATTTGTTTCGCTCTGGCTGATCCACTGGCTTTGATCGGTGCCAGTGGAAACGTTCACGTCCGCTTCAACGCCGCCGGCCCAAGCATTCGGGACGGCAAGGAAAACCATTACAAAGCAAACAAAGATAATTCTCATTCTCTTCTCCTTTTTGTGAAGGAAGGAGGAAGCCCATGCTTCCTCCTTCCTGATTGTTGGCGTTAAGGACGGCTCGTTCCGCCCCCAACTTCCACCCGCACGGTGCTGGAGGAGATCATGCCTCCGGCATCTCCGGGCAGAGTTCGGTAGAGGGACTGCGTCCTTTCCATTTCAGCCTCGGCCCCGCCGTTGCCGTAAACAGAAAATACAGCGGTGGTACCTTGGGTATTAGACGAAGACATGCTCATTCCTTCAGGACCGATCTGGGCGTTTGAATCCATTGAACCCCAACCGCTCGCGCTAGCGCTGGCGGAAAATTCCGAGCATCGCCGTCCAGTCTCGCCCCGAGCGTTAGCGCCCTGCTTCATATCTACGGAGAAACCTCCGCCCTCGCCGCTCCCGTTAGTGAACTGGGAGCTGTCATGAAGCTCGCCAGCCCCTTCGGCTTCAGCACTAGCCTTGCTTCCGCGACCCTCGGCCCAACCGCCAATATTGATAGCGATTGAGTCGCCATTTGCATTCGACAGCTGATTGCCATTGGCCACGCTGTTGGAGCTAAGCGCCTGGTCAATACTGGTCCATGTGCCTGCTCCGCCGCTTTCCTGTTCGCAACCGGGACCATCACAGGCCGTGGATGGGGTAGACAGAGCGCAAATACAAAAAACCGCGATCAAACTGAAAAACTTTTTCATAACCTTCTCCTTTTAAAAATATTAAAGTTAAAAATAAAAAAATTCCAATTACCACCGACAAGCATCTGAACTTCCTGTCCTGTTCACCTCCTTTCTTTTAGATTGCAATAAAAAGAGCGAATAATAAAAAATCTAATATTATTTTAATATAATCTTGAACGAATTTTATTAAAAATGCATTAGATAAAAAAATTATTTTTTAATTCTATATTCTACAATATTTTATAATTTTGTCAAGGGTTAT
>PETS01000107.1:11181-15711 GCA_002781265.1 Candidatus Falkowbacteria bacterium CG02_land_8_20_14_3_00_36_14
TCCACTCGCCCCGCCCCGCCGCTCGCCGCCGAGAACGGCAGCCTGCCTCGCAGAAAAATTTTCTCTTCATTTTTTATTTTGCGCGCGCCGTTTTTTTTATTTTAAAAGGAAAAGAAAATTTTTCTGCTTCGGCTTCCGCGCTCAAAACGCGGAGCGGCGAGGCTTCGCTTCGGCTCGCGGGCAAAAATTGGGGGAGCTTGAGAGGGAGGAAATTTTTGCCCGCAGCCGGAAAATTTTGTTTTCGGCAACAAAAAAACAGAACAAACAGAAAACAACAGAAAATTAATGAAAAATTATCTTAAAACGCCGCCCCATTCAACCACGGTAAAGCCATTTCTTTGTGGTGTTATAATTTCATATTCTTTTACATCAATCGGGCTATTTAACGGAGTAAAGTCCATTAAAATTCTAATTACCGTATCTGGTTTTGGTTCTATGATTAGCGGTGCGATTTGATTCATTTCGCGATTACCTAAAAACGTCACGAAATAAAATGGCGAATCTTTCATTTTGGATTCCCAGAACTCAAGGAAATCATTAATTTCTTTCTGGTTCAAACCTAACTTTGCTAATTTCTCAACTAAAAAATCGTGAACATTTTCTCTTTGGACGACAAAGCCGTTCTTCGGTTGTTCATAAATCGCTCCTCGTCCTTCCCAAAAAAGATAAGGATAATTTTCCCCAGAAGATAATTCAATAATATTCCCCTCGGAATCAGCTTGAACAAACCAGCCATTCTTATAATTCGGCGTTGAATAATTTAAGCCTCCTTTCGGTTCAACTTTGACGGCTATTTTAATAGTTTCTTTTGGATATAAATATATAACCGGCTTGCCACATTCAACTGCCGGAATAAATTTATTATTCTGGAATTTAATCAATCTATCAAACGGGTCTATCCAAAAAAATAGCGGATGATTTGTTAAAAATTCTTCATATGATACTTTTTGTCCTTCAAAAACTTGATATTTATTATCGTAGTAATCTTTTAATAAATAATGATTGATATCTTTAAATTCATAAATGGCGTCGCCATTAGAATTTTTTCCAGCTGCCTTTAAATCATTAGCGGGGTTAACAGCCTCTTTAGAAATTACAGAAGCATAATTTGCACTGCCACAACCGGTAACATCCGTAAAAATATACTCGTTTTTGTTTTGAGTGCCATCGCTCCAAGTGATAGCCGGTATATTATCTTTGCCGACAAAATCAACTCTAAGCGAATAGACTCGTGCGGTTCCGTCGGGCGCCTGCGCATAAAATCCGTGCCGTTCAAAAATGTCTGAAAATATTGATGGATAATTCGCGGTGGCATAAATATCGCCTAAATCTTTATCTGTAAAAAATTTTTTAAGATTATTAAGGCTAAAGAAAGCGTTTACTCCAACGTCAGCGTCTAAAACCTGCCCGGGCTGGGACCCATTGAAAAATTTAGGTAATTCCAAAGATGGAATTGTATAAGCTTCATTGATAGTAAATTTCGACCTTATTAACCCATCACTATCATATAAATCATCAGAATATTTTTTTAGCAAAACGAGATTATTTTCCTGTTTAACAAATCGATAAAATGCGGGGTAAAAAGCCGGCCCATCATAAGGAGCGCTAATTAAAATAATTTCCCCATCTTGATACTGCCCGTCAATAATCTTGCCGACTTTATAATATCTTGCTTCTTCCTCGCGGGAATATTGATTTGTTTCATATTGATTTATTCCAAATATTTTTAGGCTTGGAATTTCTTGGGGCGAATTCCATAGAATTTGATCGGAAGTTTTTTGGGGAGGATTTATTTCTTCCTGCGGTTTGCTTGGTAATTCTAATGACGGTTGAGGCGCTATTCCTTGATTTATCGGCTGTTGAATAGATAGTGGATTTAATTTCTTATACAAAAAATAACCGCTGACGCCGCTTACGCCAACTAATAAAATCGCCCCCAATGCTATAAATAAAACAGCACTGCGGCTAAACTTAGATTTTTGTTCCTGAAAATTCACCTGTTGCTCTGGACTAATAATATTTTGATTATCCATAATTTTACTGTTCTTAAAAAATATTTATGCTTAATTTGCCTTTAATAATTTGTTTTTTAATATTTTCCGAAACTAAAGATTGATTAGCAAATTCAGTTAAAATTATATCATTTTCTTCTTTGCCAAGCAAATTTACTTGAAAATTCTTATTTTCTATCGGGAGTAGATAATAATCTATATTAGTTTCATTATAAACAACACCCACGCCCAATCCTTGTTGTGTTTTTTGCGAAAAAGTCTGGTCAAATAAAAAATTACCCAAAGAATAAAAAATAACCTTATTTTTATAAACTTCTATCGGCTGAATGACATGAGGATGACTGCCTAAAATAACATCAGCGCCCGCATCAATAAATTGGTGGGCTTCCCCCTGTTGAATTTTAGAAAAAGTCGCCTGATATTCTATGCCCCAATGAGCATAAACGACCGTGAAATCAGTTTCTTGTTTTATTTTCTTAATTTCTTCCAAAATCTCATTAAAATCCGATTTAGCAAATTCATTATAGCCGATAAAACCAATTTTTATCCCTCTTATATTTGTAATAATGGATTTATAATTTTTATTTGCTGGATCCCCAAAATAATTTATAACATTGCTTTCTAAATATTTCTGGGACTAAATAAAACCCTTCTGGCCAAAATCTAAAGAATGATTATTGGCAAGATTAAAAATATTAAAGCCAGCCTTTTTTAATTCAGGAATTAAATCAGGATCAAAAGTAAAGTTGGTGTTATCGGGATTAAGCAATTTAGGTTGGAAATCCGTAAAAGAACCTTCCAAGTTCGCTAGGGTTAAATCGTTGCCGGCTAAAACTCTTTTAATATTTTTAAACGGATAATCTTTCCCATTTTTATCAATAATTTTTTTAACATATCTATCCAGCATTAAATCTCCAAAGGCCAAAAGAGTGGCTTGTTTATTTTTATTTTGATCACCTAAAGAAAAAAAACCGGTTATATAACTAGTGGTTTCCGAAATGTTTTCGTCTTTTAAAATATCCGCGGAATTTGAATGGTCTATGAGATTAAAGGCACTGGCGCCTTTTGCATCAAGATATTTTAAAAAAATTCTTAATGACTGCTCTGAATCAACATCTAAAAAATTAATCCCTTCATAATCAAAATTAGATAAAACTGCCAAGCTTTTGGCATCGTGAAAATCGGCAATTTGAGCCGGCAAATAATGTGAAAAGTCCAAAGAAGCAATAAATAATGTATCTTCGGGCAAAATTTTTCCGATATTATCCGCGAAAATTTCGCCTTCTTTGGTAGAAAGAGTATCTTTAACTATCAGGGGGGCAATTCTGGCGTTAGGCAAAGCTTTTTTTATAAAAGCCACTAAATTAGAAATTCCGTGTTCTTTGGCAAAGGGTGATTCGTCAATATTTAATAATTGATTTGCCTGCAATTGTTTTATAAGATTTTTATCAGATTCTAAAATACCATAGGGAGTCTGCCAGTCATATAAAGAGGAAATAATTTGTCCTTGACCGGCAAAAAAATGATTAGGGCTGATAACAACAACCGTTATCGGTTTTTGTGAAGAAATAAAATAGAAAACATTGGCAATTAAATTTGAAGCTAATAAATGATGGGGCGCTATCATCCCTCTGATATTTTGATTTTTAAAAATTTTATCTTTATTAATATTATTAAACGCATTATCAAAAAAATCTTTTTGGCTAAAAAAAGAATAATGAAAATTATCAACCTTACTTACAGCTTGTTTATTAAATCCATTCTTATCCAATCCATTTTTTAATCCCCCAAAAAAATAACCGGCTATTAATCCAAAAAGTATCAGAAATATAAACACAATTATAATATTTTTAACTCTCATAATTCAATTACATTATTCATGAAAACTTAGAGGAAATTTTTACCCGCAATCCGAAGCAAAGCCATGCTGCCACACGCGATCAAGCGCGGAAGCCGAAAAAAAAATTTTTAGAAAAAATAGCTGACTAAAAATAAAAAAGTCGTTTTGTGGAGCTGGTAATGGTCCCGCCAGGCTACGTTGGCGGGATGCCTCGCTCACACGCACAGCAGAATCTTAAAAAACCTTTTCCGTGTATTTATAGCTTTATTCTTTTTAATATCTTGGAGCGGGTAACGGGAATCGAACCCGTATCCTCAGCTTGGAAGGCTGATATAAAAGCCATTATACGATACCCGCCTGCGCTTTTGTTTTGCAAAAGCTTCGGCGGGCAAGCCCGCCATATAGACGATTTTATTCTAATTTTAAATTATTTAGCGATATAAACTCGCCAATTCAAGTGTTTTTATTTTATAATATAAACTAAAATATATCATTACTAAAAGCTTGGGCTTGTAAACCAAATTACATTGGCTTGCCATCCGTAGCCTTGGCGAAGGATGGTCGCAATTACTGAACGAAGCTTGAACCTTTTTCAAGCGAAAATCGCTCGAATGATTTGAAACCCCGCCCCAGCGTTTCCGCCCGCCGAAACTCGGCGAGCAAAGCAAAACAATTTTC
>PETS01000134.1 GCA_002781265.1 Candidatus Falkowbacteria bacterium CG02_land_8_20_14_3_00_36_14
ATTATAAGCGAGTTACTTCTCCTAATATTGATAATTTAGCAAGACATTCTTTAATTTTTAGAAACGCTTATACTGTTGCTAGTTGGACATTACCATCTGGGATTTCTTTGTTTAGCGGTTTATATCCCTTTACTCATGGGGTAATGAATAGAAATGACGGTAGTTATCTCAATGAAGAAACCATAACAATAATAGAGGTATTGAAGGCATTGGGATACAAAACAGCCGCATTTACCGGTGGTTTTGATTATGACCCAATTTTTGGATTAACAAATAGATTTGAAAAAAATTTTTATAGCGAACCAATGAGAAGCAGAAAATGGAAAATGACGAATTATGACAAGAATTTTGGTAAAATAGCCAGTTCTACCAAAGAGGCAATAGACTGGCTTAAGGTTCGTCAAACCTCAAAACCATTCTTTCTTTTTATTCAGGGGTATGATACTCATTGTCCGTTTACTCCCAACGGGAAAGGGGGAATCTTTGATCCGTTATATGAGAACAAAAACAACATTGATTTTTCTGGTTGTATTCAAACTAGGAGTAGTAGTCAGCCAAAAGAAATTAATTCAGAAAAAATTTGGCAAGTTTTTAGCGTTGTTAAAATAGGGCAGAAACCTGAAACTTTGTTTCTTACCAATAGAGATATCGAACACTTAGTAGCGTTATATGATGAAGAGATTTATGAAGCTGATAAAAATATCGGTAATTTATTAGAAACAATAAAAGAGTTAGGCATGGATAAAAACACAATTATTATATTATTATCGGAACACGGTGATTATCTCGGCGAAAATGGTCAATTTATGAGGGGGGGTTCAATAATAGGAACATTTGGTGAAGAAGCGATGCGTATTCCGCTTATAATTTCTATTCCTAATGTTCAACCAAAAGTATTTGATCAACTCGTAAGCATTGTTGATATGGCGCCAACAATTGCTGATATTTTGGGAGTTAATTTTAAAACTACTCAAGGAATAAGTTTTTATCCCTTAATAAGGGATAATGCAAAGAAGGTCCGCGAAGCTGTTTATGGCGGGTCTATTTTTAGTCCCCGAATTAATAATTTCTTTTTTAAAGAAAAATCCATTACAGAAATGATTAAAGAGGGAAACTGGAAATTAATTAAAGAAGTAATATTTAACAGTTCTAATGGTTTCATAGAAGAAAAATATAAATTATATAATCTTCAAAAAGATCCCAATGAAAATATCTCTATTGCCAGTGACTACCCATCCATAGTTAAAGATTTAAAAGAAAAGCTTAATGTTTGGCGGAAATCTGTAGCCCCAAAAGAAGATGAGGAAGATAATAAGTGATTCTAAGAAAACCATTGGTTTATTTATTTTAGGTTCAATTATTTTAATTGCCTTATTATGTTTTTTGTGTTATTTATTTTTTTTGAAATCCGTTGATTTCTCTGGTCAGCTTAAAAAAATGGGCGTAGAATTTAGAGAAAGCGATAAATTCATTTTAGAAAATAAAACCAAAGGAAACGTGGGAGATTTACAAATAACCAATCTTATTACTAAAAACGAAGAAATAATATTGCGTCTCGAACAAACAAGTTCTTTATCGCAAGAAAAAGCGTTAAAAAGAAAATCAGATTATTTTCAGAATCTGGAAGCCCTATTTTTGCCGTCGCCTTCTCCTTATTCAGAATTTATCACTAATCAAATAGAATGCCCTAAAGAATTCTGGCCCGTTATTATAAATGATTCTGTTTGGCAACTTTATGCTTCAGACCGCTTTGTTTATGGTGTTTGCTCCGATGATTTGACAAAGTTTATTTCGCTAGTAAAATTAAAATATTGTAGTCAGCAAAAATCTCTTTTTAAAATAGAAGTTTTTATTTCGTATGATAAAAAGCATTTAATTGATGAAGTTAAAGAGATTATTAATTCTTTTCGATGTATAAATTAATATGAGAAAAACAATAATATACACAATCGCAATCTTAGCTTTTGCGGGACTTATTTTTTATGGGATAAAAACTCCTGAAAAAGCGACCAAAATTTATTGGTTTATTCCTGATGGTATGAGAGCCGAACCCGATCTATTTACAGTTTATAAATGGGCCCAAGAGGGAAAACTTCCGAATATTAAAAAATTAATGGAAAATGGTTCTTACGGATATTCTATTCCTGATTTTCCTTCTCATACACCGACCAATTTTGCTTCTCTTTTAACCGGTACTCACCCAGTGGTTCATGGGGTGGCTGATGGACCAATGCATATAGAGGGTTTTCCGCTTGATAAACCATCGGTAAGGGGATTTGCTTCTACGGCTAAAAAAGTAGCTCCTATTTGGAAAGTTTTAGAGGATGCCGGTAAAAAAGTTGCCTTACTTTCAATACCCGGATCAACGCCGCCAGAATTAAAAAATGGGATAACTATTAGAGGCCGATGGGGTGGTTGGGGGGCTGACACTCAAGCGATTGTTTTTGAGCCAAAATCAAAATTGGAAGAGCGAAAAAATGTTGGTCGCGGCTTTAAATTATTTTTTCTAGGAGAACCGCTTACTAAATTTGTAGATAAAAAAGAAGCAAGCGATTGGGGAAAAGCGCCGGCTTCTTATAGTCAGCCTTTTGAGGCGAATTTAAATACATGGGGCGCAGATTTTAATATTTATATTTATGACTCAAAAAATGATAATCAAGTTTCTTATGATAAAGTCGCTTTCTTTTTCTCAAAAGAGAAAAAAATAGCCGATTTATTTCAAGGAGAATGGAGCGAATGGATTCCGGTTACTTTGAAATGGCAAGATTCTTCTTTTGATTCTCAAGTAAAATTTAAAGTCATCAAGCTTTGGCCTGATGGTCAGTTTAGAATCAGGGTGTTTTTTAATAATATAAATCGTTTTTTGACTCAACCGCCAGAGGTAGCTCAAGAAATTACTGATGGTATCGGGCCAATGGTGGACTTTGTTGATAATTGGCCCCAGCAATTAATTTATGAAGACGAGGACAAAGATACTTTTTGGGAAGAAGCGTTAATGTCTTTAGACTGGCATAAAAAAGCCACAGGTTTTATTTATAAAAAATACAATCCCGATGTTTTTATTCAAGATACTTACACTCCAAATCAAGTATTAGAAAGCAGATGGTGGCATAAATTTATTGACCCGAACAGGCCCGATTATGACCCTCAAAAAGCAGATGCCGCTTGGCAGGATATTTTAAAAATATATCAAGGCCTTGATGCGATTATCGGAGAGGCGATGAAAAAAGCTAATAATAACACTTTAATTATTTTAAGCTCTGATCACGGAATCGCTCCTCTATATCGTCAAGTAAGATTAAATAATCTTTTTGCAAAAAAAGGTTGGTTAAAATTTACTCTTAATAAAGAGACCGGAGAGCCGCAGATTGATTGGGAAAATACCAAAGTAATTTATCTTAAAATGGCTCATATCTATGTTAATCCAGATGGCTTAGAAGGAAAATGGAGAAGGGTTTCGGGTCCAGCTTACGAGCAATTAAGAAACGAAGTAATAAAAGCAATAAACGAATTACAAGATGAAGATGGTTCTAAGCCGTTGGTAAAAGCTGTCACTTGGGAAAACGCATCGAAATTTTTTGAATTACCCCAAGACAGAGTCGGCGACATTGTGCTTCAGGCAAAAACTGGTTTTCAGTGGTGGGAAGAAGTGAGCGAAGACGGGAAAATTTTTATCACTCCTTTAAATACTGGCTATAAACAAGCAACTGACCCCACAGAAAAATTTATGTGGACGCCGTTTATTATCAGTGGGCCAGGAGTGAAAAAGGGATTTGTCATACCTCAGCCAATTCAACACATTGATCAAATGCCAACAATTTTAAAATTATTAAACATTGAAGTTCCTTCTTATGTTCAAGGAAGAGTTGTTGATGAGATTTTAAAATAATTTGTATTCTTTTAACTCTCGTGAAATGAAAATGTTTCGGAGGCGGATTTTTTAAATTACTTAGCAAGTGGTATTTTTTCCAGACAATAAATTTCATTGGCGTAGGTTGAGAGAAAGAATTTTTTGGTTTTTGGATTGTAAGCGATTTTATTGACGATTCTTTCAACTGCTTTTATTGTGGGAAAATCCTATTATTAATAGGAATCAATGAAGAATCTAATAGGATATAGGAAAAATTTAATAAGAATATATTTTTTAATTATAATAAGTTTAGTTTTTTTATTTGGGATTGGGTTTTTAGTCGGCGGGAAAAATTCTTTTTATAAGAAGCTTCTCCGCTCAGATTATTCAGATTATAATGTAGTGGTTATCTCTCTTACGGCACTAAGACCAGATCACCTTTCTTTTAATGATTATACTTTTAATGATTATAAGCGAGTTACTTCTCCTAATATTGATAATTTAGCAAGACATTCTTTAATTT
>PETS01000046.1:0-9481 GCA_002781265.1 Candidatus Falkowbacteria bacterium CG02_land_8_20_14_3_00_36_14
TAGGGGTTTTACTCGGCGGATCCATGAGCTCGCGGCTTTTTATAAATTTAAGAGAGCGCCAGGGGCTGGCTTATTATATCAGGACCAGCACGGAATTTTATACCGATTCCGGCTATTTAACCACGCAGGCCGGCGTGCCGGTGGATAAATTGGAAAAAGCCATCCAGATTATTTTACAAGAATATAAAAAAATTAAGACTGCTCTAGCCGATAAAGACGAATTGCGGAGGGTTAAGGATTTATTTGCCGGCAAGCTGGCCATCCAGTTGGAAGCGTCGGATAATGTGGCCGATTGGTACGGCCGGCAGGCGGTTATCAGAAAAAATATTTTTTCGCCGGAGGAGTATATCAAAAAAATAAAGTCCGTAAAATTAACTGATTTGCGCCGCGTGGCTCAAGATATTTTTACAAACCAGGGCTTGAATTTAGCCGTCATCGGCCCTTATCGGGATGAAGCGAGGTTTAGAAAAATTTTAAAGATTTAATTAAAATAATTATCCAGGCGGCGGGTTGAATAATGAAGCATGAATAATGAATTGCATTTACCTTTATTTGTCATTGCGGGCTTGACCCGCAATCCAGGAGAGAGCCGCAGAAATATAAATATAAGATTAACGATTTAAAATTAGCATTTGTGCCGTTAACTACTGTATTCCGTGTCAAGCACGGCATGACAAAGATAGTCAAAGATTAAAAATTTAAGCGTATTAACCGTTTTTATGGAGCAAGATTTAATGGAAAAACTTAATAAAGAACAATTTGAGGCGGTCAGGCATAATGGCGGCCCTCTTTTGATTGTGGCCGGCGCCGGCACCGGCAAAACTACGGTCATTACCCAGAAGATTGCCTATATTATTAATCAGGGACTGGCCGGCGCGGAGGAAATATTGGCGCTTACTTTTACGGAGAAGGCGGCCGGAGAAATGGAGGAGCGGGTGGACCGGTTGTTTCCTTTGGGCTATACGGACTTATGGATTTCCACCTTCCATAGTTTTGCCGAAAGAATTTTGAAAAATCACGGTTTGGATATCGGCTTACCCGACGATTTTAAATTATTGAATGAATTTGAGCAATGGGCCTTAATCAGAAAAAATTTAGATAAATTCAATTTGGATTATTACCAGCCGGCGGGCAATCCAACAAAATTCATAAAGTATTTAATCAA
Source organism: Candidatus Falkowbacteria bacterium CG02_land_8_20_14_3_00_36_14 (assembly GCA_002781265.1). Taxonomy (GTDB): domain Bacteria; phylum Patescibacteriota; class Patescibacteriia; order Patescibacteriales; family UM-FILTER-36-11; genus UM-FILTER-36-11. Next base: position 1,166 of record PETS01000046.1, read on the forward strand.
GCATTTTTCGCGCTTGAAAGATGAAGATATTGCGCCGGCTGATTATTTACAATACGGGGAAGAGTTAAAGGGCAATTTAGACGGCACGATGTCAGGGGGGAAAGGTAAATTTTCCCTCCTTACTAAGGAGGGTACCAAGGGGAGGTCTCGTGGCACAATCCAATCTCACCCCAAGACCCCACCCAACCCTCCCCTTCGTAAGGGGAGGGAAAATAATGAAGACGATGATGGTATAGCGTTAACAAAAGAAATCGCCATTCAAGAAGTAGCGAGGATAAACGAAGTGGCCAACGCTTATCATATTTATCAGAATTTGCTTTTGGAAGCCGGCGCTTTGGATTTCGGCGATTTGATAAATTATTGCCTGAAGCTTTTCCGGGCCAGGCCGATGATTTTGGAAAAATATCGCGGGCAGTTTAAATATATTTTGGTGGATGAATTTCAGGATACCAATTGGGCGCAGTACGAATTGATAAAAATGCTTCTTGGCCCCAAAAAAAATTTAATAGTCTGCGCCGATGACGACCAAAGTATTTATCGTTTCCGAGGAGCTTCTATGAGCAATGTTTTGGAATTCATTAAAGACTTCCCTGACGCTAAAAAAGTAACTTTGGTAAAAAATTATCGCAGCCAACAGAATATTTTAGATCTCTCTTACAATTTTATCCAGCTGAACAACCCTAACCGGCTGGAATATCAATTAAATAAACAGCGGTCGGCTGGCAAGAAGAAACCGTCGCTTGTTAAATTAAATAAGCGCCTAATAGCCCAAACCAATGGCAGGGGAGAAGTAGAAGCGATTAAAGGAGAAGATTTGTATGATGAAATTAAGCTGGTAATTAAGAAAATAATTGAATTGGAAAAAAGGGACGAAGAAGCGACTTGGAATGATTTTGCCATTTTAATAAGAGCCAACGACGCGGCTAAAGAATTTAGCGCTTATTTGGAATTGGCCGGGGTGCCTTACCAATTTTTAGCCTTCCGCGGGCTTTATGCCAAGCCGATAATAATGGATATTATCGCTTACTTGAAATTACTGGACGATTATCATGAAAGCCGGGCCATGTTCCGCGTTTTAAACATTCCGGTTTTTAATTTTTCTTATCAGGAGCTGGTGAACTTTAATTATTGGGCGAATAAAAAAAGCTGGTCTCTCTATGAAGTTTTTAAAAGCGCCGCTAATTTTATCCAATCAAAAAAAATATTAGACAAAATTAACGCGGTCTTAAATTTAATTGCCAAGCATTCTATTATGGCGCGGGAGCGGATAGCTAGTGAAATTATTATCGCTTTTTTGGAGGATAGCGGCTATTTGAAATATTTAACCAAAGCGGATGAAGCGAAAACGAAAGAGCCGATAGCTTATTTGAACCAGTTTATGAAGCGGGCGCAAGCATTCCAAAAAGGATCGGATGATAAGAGCGTTAAAGCGTTTTTAAACGAATTGGCCATGGAGATTGATTCCGGCGACGAAGGATCAATCGCGCCTGATGGAGAAGCCGGCCCGGAAGCCGTTAAAATAATGACTGTGCACGGAGGCAAGGGCTTGGAATTTAAATATGTTTTTATCGTCAATATGGTTGATAAGCGTTTTCCGACTATTCCCCGCCAAGAAATGATTAAGATACCCGATGCTTTAATCAAGGAGATACTGCCGGCCGGAGATATTCATCTGGAAGAAGAGCGGCGCTTGTTTTATGTGGCCATGACCAGGGCGAAAGAGGGGCTGTATTTTTCCTGGTCTCCGGATTATGGCGGAGCGCGGAAGAAAAAACCGTCAAGATTTCTTGAAGAAATTGGATTAGTCAGCAAGAAAAATCTTATTGGCGATGAATCTGAAAAAATTTTCAATTCTTCCCGCCATCGGGATCCCGCTTCGCGGCGACAATTCTCAATTTTCAAACAATTTCCAATTTCTAATCGGCAAACAAATCATAAATTAGAAATCCTAAATCCTAAATCCGAAATCCGAAATTTTTCTATGCCGACCTATTTTTCCTATACCCAGCTGGCGGCTTTTTCCCATTGCCCTTATCAATACCGTTTCGCCCATATTTTAAGAGTGCCGGCGCGGGGCAAGGCGGTTTTTTCTTTCGGTCAGACCATGCATGCCACTATGCAGAAAGTGTTTGAGCTTTTGCGTGAAAAAACCGGTTTTGACCAGGGCGATTTATTCGCCGCGAAAACGCCAAACAGGAATGAGGCGGAGAAAATAAATATTACTTTGGCGGAAATCATAAAAATTTATGAAAAAAGCTGGATAGACGATTGGTTCGCGTCCAAAAAGCAAAAAGAAGAATACAAAACCAAAGGTAAGGTCATATTAAAAGAATTTTTTATTAAATATAAAGATAATTGGCCCAGGACCCTATATATTGAAAAGGGATTTAAGATGAAGATAAAAAGCCAAAGCAAATTATATATGGTTCGCGGGAAGATAGACAGAATAGACGAATCTGATGGGGCTTTGAGAATTATTGATTACAAAACCGGCCTGCCCAAACAGAAATTAACCATAGAGAACAAAGAGCAATTATTAATCTACCAGATGGCGGCGGCTGATTTATTCAAGCAACCAATCAGCTCGGTTGTTTTCTATTATTTGGAGAACAACAGCGAAGAAGAATTTTTAGGCACGGCTGATGAGCTTGATAAAATTAAAAATAAAGTAATAAATACCATTGAAGAAATTGCTAAAGGGGAATTTCCGCCCCGGCCGTCAAATTTATGCGCTTTCTGCGATTTTTTTGATATTTGCGAATTTCGTAAAACTTGAAATATATGATTTAAAATGGTAAAGTATTTATAGATTTATAATTTTAAATTTTTTATGACCCTCCGCGCCTATCTTATATTAATGATTATATCTACTCTTCTGTGCTGGTCGTCGTTTATATTTATAATTTGGACCGTAAATCCGGAGGCGACCAATTGGATCGGATTTTTGTTGTTTTATTTTTCCCTGGGATTGTCCTTGGTCGGCGCTACGGCTATTATTGGGTTTATTATAAGATTTATTTTTTTGAAGAGGGAGCTGGTTTTTAATTCAGTCAAAGAGGCGTTTCGCCAATCATTTTTATTTTCATTTTTTATTATTATTATTTTATTATTACTTTCCCGTAATTTATTCAGTTGGATGAATCTGATATTTTTAGTCGCTGGGCTGTCGGTATTGGAATTTTTTTTATTAAGCTACGCCCATAATATAAAACAATAATTAATTTGGCATTATGAAAGATAAATTAAAAAAAATACAGCAAGAAATATTAAACCAAATAGCCAAGATAAAAAATATTGATTCTTTGTGCGATTTGGAAATTAAATATTTAGGCCGAAAAGGAGAATTGACAAAAATATTAAGGATGATTGCCGATTTGTCAGTCAAAGAAAAAGCGGCTATAGGCACGCTGGCTAATAATATTAAAAGGGAAATTCAGAAGGAAATTAGCCGAAAAAAAGATATTTTATCAAGCAGTTTAAAAAGCGGAACTAAGACGGATGTGACTCTGCCCGGGGGAAAAATAGCCCGAGGCCATATCCATCCCATAACCCAGGTACAGAATGATTTAGAGGATTTATTTTCTTCTTTGGGCTTTATGGTGCTTGACGGTCCGGAGTTGGAAAGCGATTATTATAATTTTGGCGCTTTAAATATTCCGGCGTTTCATCCAGCCCGCGACATCCAGGATACATTTTATATTGATAAGAAAAATGAAGCCGGAAAATATGACTTGGTAATGCGCACCCACACTTCTCCGGTGCAAATCAGGGCCATGAAAGAATTCGGGGCGCCCCTGCGTTGCGTGGCGCCCGGTCGAACTTTTCGGTCAGAGGCGATTGATGCCAGCCATGAGCACACTTTTTACCAACTGGAAGGGCTGATGATTAGCGAGGACATTTCCTTGACCAACTTGCTGGCAGTTTTAAAAGAAATGCTATCCGGAATTTTTGATCGGCCGGTCAATATCAGGGTCAGGCCGGGTTATTTTCCTTTTGTGGAACCGGGTTTGGAAATAGACGTCAATTGTACGATCTGCGGGGGGAAAGGCTGTCCCAGCTGCAAAGGAAGCGGCTGGCTGGAGATGCTGGGAGCCGGTATGGTGCATCCCAATGTTTTGACCGCCGGAGGAATAGACCCGGATAAATTCAGCGGTTTTGCCTTTGGTTTGGGCATAAATAGATTAGTGATGATGAAATACGGCATTAAAGATATTCGTCTTTTCCAGTCCGGCGATTTGCGGTTTTTGGAACAGTTTTAATAAAAACACGAATAATAACGAATATTAAACGAATTTAACGTATATAAAATAAGTTTAAAATAATTTAACTATGCAAATATCACTTAATTGGTTTAAAGATTTTGTTAATATTCCGAAATCAATAACACCGGAGGAATTAGGCCTGCGCCTGACCATGCATACGGTGGAGATTGACGGGGTGAAAAGCCAGTCAGACAAATATAAAAATATTGTCGTTGGTAAAATATTAGAGATAAAAAAACATCCGAACGCGGACAGATTACAGCTTGTAAAAGTTGATATTGGCAAAATTAAATTAGATATTGTCTGCGGCGCTGTTAATATTAAAGCCGGCCAATTTGCGCCGGTAGCTTTAGCAGGCGCTATATTGCCCAATGGTATAGAAATCAAAGAAGCGGCAGTAAGGGGAGAGAAATCAGAAGGAATGCTTTGCGCTCCGGATGAACTGGGACTGGGCGATGACCATAGCGGTATTTTGATTTTAGACCAGCCGGCAAAAATCGGCGTTAATTTATCGGATTATCTTAACTTAAAAGACATAGTGTTTGCCATTGACAATAAATCTATTACCCATCGGCCTGATCTCTGGAGCCACTACGGCTTAGCCAGGGAAATAGCCGCTTTTTTAAATACCAAATTTAAGCCGTTTAAATATAATAATAAATTATTAAAATCTGCGCCTAAGATTGAGTTAAAGGCAAAAGTTGACGATTTTACCTTATGCCCCAGGTATATGGCCGTCGCTATGGAAGGAATTGTTATTGCCGAATCGCCTCAGTGGATGAAAGAAAGGTTGATGGCGGTCGGCATGAGGCCGATAAATAACATTGTTGATATAACCAATTATGTGATGCTGGAAATGGGACAGCCCTTGCACGCTTTTGACGCGGCCAAAATCAAACAGGCGGATGGATATAAAATATTAGTGCGCCGTGCCAAAGACGGAGAAACCATGGAAACTTTGGATAGCGAAGCCAGAAAATTGGATTCCGAGACATTGGTGATTACCGACGGCCGACAGCCGCTAGCCCTGGCCGGAGTAATGGGCGGCTTGGGCAGTGAAATCAACAGTACCACCAAAACTATTATTTTAGAGTCGGCCAATTTCAATTTTTTATCCATTAGAAAAACCGTCCAGAAACTGGGCTTGCGCACGGAATCTTCCATGCGTTTTGAAAAAGCTTTGGATCCGAATTTATGCGAGCTGGCTTTGGCGCGGGCGGTAGAATTGATTAAAAAAATAATTCCCCGGACAAAAGTCATAAGCAATCTGGTTGATTTATCCGCCGTCAAGGCAGGCGGGAACAAATATGGATTAAACCAAGGGCCGATTGAGCTGGATTTAAATTGGCTGGAAAGGCGCATGGGAGTAATCATAGATAATAAAAAAATTATTAATATATTGGAAAGTTTAGGGTTTGTCGTAAAAGCATCCAAAGAGAAGCTCGAGGTGATTGTACCCACCTGGCGGGCTACGCGCGACATATCAATCCCGGAGGATCTTTTGGAAGAAGCGGCCAGAATTTACGGTTATAATAAATTAGCGCCGGCCATGCCGAAAATAAAAATGCAGAAACCTTGCTCCAGCCCGGAAAGAATATATGAAAGAAAAATAAAAAATATTTTAGCGGGCGCTGGCGTATTAACGGAAGTTTATAATTATTCTTTTGTCGGCGAAGATCAGCTGAAAAAATTAAATATAGATTATACCGCCCATCTTAAAATATTAAATCCCATCGCCGCGCACCAGACCATGCTTAGGCAGAGTTTGGCCCCTAATTTAATCAATAATATTAAAACCAACCAGGCCCGCCATGATTTAATGGCTTTGTTTGAAATCGGAAATGTTTATTTTTCCACTCCGGGCAATATAAAAAAAGACGCCGCCGGCAACGGCCATCTTCCTTATCAAGAAAGAAGAATCGGCATAATATTCGGCGGCCGAGAGACAGCGGCTGTATTCGGCAAAGTGAAAAGCGTTATCGGCCTGCTGGCCGAATCGTTTAATTTAACTGTTAAATTTAATCCTTCGGAAACTATCTATAATTGGGCTGATCAGCAGATTTGCGCTTTCATTGAGATTGAAGGGAAAATAATCGGTTCCATAGTTAAATTAGACAGCCGCTTGCAGGCTGGCCTGGGCTTGAAAAAAGAAGTGGCTGTAGCCGAAATTAATTTTAATGATTTTATTAATGCAATTATGAAAAAATCAAACCGCGGTTATAAGGAGCTGGATAAATATCCCCAATCCGCGCGCGATTTAGCTTTTGTAGTTAATGCCCAAATATTGTATAATGATATTAAGAAAAGAATAGAAAATTTTGACAAGCTTATTAAGGCAGTGGAATTATTTGATGTTTATGAGGGCGGCCAATTAGGCAAAGATAAAAAGAGCCTGGCTTTTCATATTACTTATCAGGCGGACAGGACTTTAACTTCCGCGGAAGTAGATAATTTGCAGCAAAAATTAATAAAGGATTTAAAAGAAAAATTTGCCGCCAAAATAAGAGATTTTTAAGTTACGAATTACAAATTATCACAAATTTACAAATAAATTTTAATACGAGAAAATAATAGATTATGAATTATTGGCCAGTTTTACGCGGGGAAAGGGTTAAATATAAAAAAGTTTAAATATAAAATAATAATATTAATTAATGAATTCGTAAATTTGTAAACGAATTCGTAATTCGTAATATGGATTTATTTGACAACTCACAAGACATTTTAAATATTGCCAAAACTATTGGTGTAATTTTGTTATCCCTATTTTTTGCTTGGCTAATTTATTATTTAGCCATGATTATGCGCCAGATTTTTATGGTTATAAAGGAAATGCGGGAGAGAATTAAAAAAGTGGATGAAATTTTAACAGCATTTAAAAGCAAAATAGAGCATAGCGCTTCATCATTATATATTATTGGCGAAGGAATTAAAAAATTAGTTGACGTGATAAAAAATTATAGTTCCAAGAAGAATGACAAAAAAACGAAAAAGCCGGAAAGCCATAAAGCGAAAAAACAATAAAATAAAAAAATAAGAAAGCAAAGAATATTTTAAAAAACATCCGTTAGGCAACAGATGTTTTTTTATAAGTTTTTAAGTTGGGTTTTTGGGGGAAAATAAAATTTTTTGATTGTTTCCGTAATAATAAAATAGCCAAGCACCACTCCAGCAATTATAAGCAGATGGCCGGATGACGGCTTGATGAATTTAAAAACCGTTTGGCCGAAAATGGTGAAAGGAATAATAATAGCGGCCAGAGCGGCCGCGGCCGTAAGACCGCCCAAAATCAATGATGGCGGGCGCGAGCGCCAGAAAGGCAGTTTGGTCCGCATAGAAAATATTAAAGCCAGTTCTGTGAGCACGCTGCCGATAAACCAGTTGGTTTGCAGAACCGACGGTTCGGCATGGTAAAAAAGGGCAAAAATGATAAAATCAAAGACAGTGCTGATAAAGCCGAATAAGATAGCGATAGCGGCGACTTCATGGACATTATAAATTCGCGGGCGCTTTAGCTCTTGGCGGTCCACGCTGTCCGCGACAATGGCAATCATGGGAAAATCAGAGAGCAAGTTTAAAAGCAGTATTTGGACCGGCAACATCGGCAGAAATAATAAGACCAGTGAAGCGATGGCAATTGCGTAAAAATTGCCGAAATTGGAAATAAGGGTAATTTCCAAATATTTAATAGTATTGCAAAAAATTTCCCGTCCGCTTTGGACGCCGTCAATAATAACTTTTAAATCGTGGCGGAGCAGAATTATATCCGATGCCTCCCGGGCAATATCGGCCGCTTTATCTACGGCAATGGCCACGTTGGCGATTTTTAAAGCCGGAGCGTCATTAATGCCTTCGCCTAAAAATCCAACTGCGTATTTTTTTTGTAAAATCTGGATAATTTCATATTTTTGCGTTGGGGAAACGCGGGCAAAAACATTATGCGATTCAACTGCCGGCAAGCGTTCAGTTTCATCCATGGCGTCTAATTGTTCTCCAGTTAAAACTTGGCCGGCATTGGCTATCAGGCCAACCTGCTTGGCCACGGCGCCGGCGA
>PETS01000046.1:9522-17206 GCA_002781265.1 Candidatus Falkowbacteria bacterium CG02_land_8_20_14_3_00_36_14
AAATGCTCGGCTTTATTAATGGCTTTTTGGGAAGTCGTTTTTAACGGGTCAAAAAAAGAAATCATCCCTAAGAATATTAAATTATGTTCATCTTTTATTTTATAATTGGTGGAAGAAAATGCTTTGTTGGCAACCGCAATTACCCGCCGGCCGAGAAGGCCTTCCTGCGCGGACCAGTTTAGAGCTTCTTTTTTCTCAGATAACCTAAGATTGGTTCCGGCCAGTATGGCTTCTGGCGCTCCGCGGACAATTAGTTGCAGTTGTCCGGATATTTTAACTAAAACGCTGTTTTTCCGGCGGTCAGGATCAAATGGAATTTCATTCACCCGGGTATAAGCCCTAGCTTCGGCTTTGGTAGCAGCAGTTAGTTTTTGCCAAAGAGCCAAATCAAAAGCGTTATTAGGGTCGGTCTTTTTTTCTGTTAAAAATGAAGCCGTGATTGTAGCCATCAGCAGGCATTTTTCCGGTTCAGGAGAATTTATCTGAGCGACTGCCAATTTATTTTCCGTAATCGTGCCGGTTTTATCCGCGCATAATATTTCAATACTTCCCAGGTCTTCCACTGCCGTCAAGCGTTTAACTACTACATGCCGGCGCGCCAGGCGCATGGCGCCGGTAGAAAGGGACAGAGTGGTGACCAAGGGCAGTGCTTCAGGAATAACGCTCACGGCCAAGGCGATGGAAAATAAGGTTAATTCTATTAGATTGGCGTTCGCTCCTTTGATAAGTAAATTTATCGTAAACAATAAAATCAGTATGGTTATGGTCATTTTCATTATAAATCGGCTAAAATCATAAATTCCTTTGGCAAACGGGCTGGTCCGTTCCGCGCTGGCGGTTAAAACGGCTATTTCACCCATAATGGTCGCATTACCAGTGGCGATAACTACGCCCAAGGCCCGGCCGCTAACCACCATTGTGCCGACAAAGCCGATATTTTTAGCAGCGGCGATATCGGCCATCGGCTGTTTGGTCGGCTCTTTGGTTTTCCAAACCGGCGCCGATTCCCCGGTGAGTATAGATTCATTAACGGTTAAGGCATTGGTTTCTATAAAGCGCAAATCCGCCGGAATAATGTCGCCGGTTTCTACCACCGCGATGTCGCCAGGCACCAATTCGCGGCTGTCAAGCAAGCATTCGGAGCCACTGCGCCAAACATGGCAGCGGGCGATTATGAATTTACGCAAAAGCTGGATAGTTTTGGCCGAATGGTATTCTTGAATAAAGCTGATAATTACATTTATAGTGATAAATCCTAAAATCATAAAACCGTCGATTTTCTCTCCCATAGTCAGAGCCAGGCCGGACGCGAAGAATAGAATATAAATAAACGGCGAATTAAACTGCTTAAAAAAAATATGCCACCATTTTAATTCATGGCTGGCAATTTGGTTAAAGCCGAATTTTTTCAGCCGAACTTGGGCTTCCGGAGCGCTTAGGCCTTTTTTATTTCCAGCTAATTTTTTTAATGCCTGTTCGGCCGTTAGCGCCGTATATTTAGTAAATTCCATATAATTCATCTGTTAAATTTTTTATAATTGCGAATATTATCTAATAGATACATATTCTTTATTATTTCCTGATTTGGAAAAAACTATTTGCCAAAGCTGAATATTTCTTGCCCGAAAAGCGCCGGCGCAGGATAAAAGGTAGTATTTCCACATTCTATAAAATTTGGCGCTGTAATTATTTTTTATATAATTCCAATTTTTATCAAAATTGGCAAACCAGGCCATCAGTGTTTTGTCATAATCGGTTCTAAAATTATGCCAATCTTCCATGATAAATAAATTTTCTATAGCATTGCCTATTTGTTGTATTGACGGGAGCATGCCGTTAGGAAAAATATATTTATCAGTCCAGGGATCGCCGGAGACAGCTGAATTATTTTGCCCAATTGTTTGTAAAAGAAATAAGCCGTCTCTAGTCAGGCAATCGTTGGCAATTTGCATATATTTTCGGTAATTTTTATATCCCACATGCTCAAACATTCCCAAAGAAACGATTCGGTCAAATTTTCCTTCAATATCCCTGTAGTCTTGGAGCTTTATTTCCACCGTTAGCCCGTGGCATAATTGTTTCCCCATCTCCGCCTGCTTTTTGGAAACGGTGATTCCTACGGCTTCAACCGCGTATTTTTTCGCCGCGAATTTTATAAAGCTTCCCCAGCCGCAGCCGATATCCAATATTTTCATTCCCGGCTTTAGTTTAAGTTTTTTACATACCAAATCCAGTTTAGCTGATTGCGCTTCGTTTAAGTTTCTGGCGTGGCGCCAATAACCGCAAGTATAAACCATTCTTTGGCCGAGCATTTTGGCGAACAGATCATTGCCCACGTCATAATGCTTTTCTCCTATTGCCGATGAGCGGTTTTTAGATTGACGATTAATAATTTTTGATTTTATAACGGTTTTTATTACCGGCCAGCTTATTTTTATTTTTTTATGAATTTCAGCCGACAGGAGGCGATAAAAAAATTCATCTAATTTTTTCGTTTCCCACCAGCCGTCCATATAAGATTCTCCTAAGCCGATAGAACCTTGTGATAAAGCCCGGCTAAAAAATTTTTTATTTAATATTTTTATATCCCATGGCCTATTCCCGTTTATTTTTATATCCGCTAAAGATAAAAGCTCGGCCGTGGTTTCTTCAATTTTATTATTTGGCGGCATAATTATAATTATGATATAAATTTTTATGCTTATTATTCTTCATAATATATATTATTATACATCTTTTAACGAATTTTAGCGAATTTTATATTTTAATAATTCGTCCGTTTGTGGGGGTTTTTTGTTAGTTCATGAAAATAATATATATCTGGCCGTCGGTAAAAAATAAATCGCCGGAGAAATTCTGTCCAAGCTTCGATTCCACAAATTTTTGTTTTTGCCAATCTGCCACTGCGCCTATTTTTATTAAATCATTCAAAAGAAATTCGCGTTCGGTATCTATGTCCGGATTTATTTTATGCGTTACGCCCCATTTTAGACCAATATCTAAACTGGCAGTGCCGACATAAATTTGTTTTTTATCCGGAGTGATGTAATTTGTTTTCCAAAATCTGGCATGATGCCGTTCGCGGACATTGTTGGATTGGGTTGGCTTTTCAAAGCCGAAATTATGCACTTGCGAATTCCAAAATGACGGCGTCATCGGGGCGGCTGGATAGGTTTTTTGTAAAAAAGCCGCTTGCGCCAGTTTTGCCATTGAAGCCATATCCGCTTGGTCCGCTAAAAACCAGCCGGAATCATAGAAAGATTTTACCAATTCGTTGTCATTATCAGCTAAAATAATAAAACTAAGGGGCTCTTGTTTTTGTCCGGTAAGCGTTTGGGTATATTTTAACTGATCATCTAAAAAATTATCCATATCTTGGACTATAATTTCCTTGGGCGCGGCTAGAAGAGGAGCCGCCGCCGGATTAAAATTAAGCGCATAGCCGATATAAAATAAAAGCGAAGCTAAAATTAATACTATGGCCGCAGAGCGTGTTCTGATTGATGGGGAAAATACTATGGAGTTTTTTTTATAATTTAGCCATTCGGAAACGCTAATGCTGATAATAAGCCAGAGCGCGCCGACAAGATATCCGCCCCAGACATCGCTTACATAATGGACGCCGAGATACAAGCGGCTGAAGCCGACGAGCAGGATAATGCCGGCGGCCGTAAAAAATATATTTACTTTTGCCGGCCAGCGTTTGGCGCGCCGGATAAGCATATAAGCCAGCCAGCCGTAAAAGGCAATTGAGAGCGTGGCATGTCCGCTGGGAAAAGAAAAAGAATTTTCCGTGTAAACGGAGTTTTCCGGCCGGGCGCGGTGAATAGTAATTTTTCCCAGCCAGGCAAAAATTTCACTGCCCAATATGGCCAGAAAAAGCGGCGCGATATAAGTTCGCTGGCGCCATAGCCATAAAATGCCGGCGCTGGCGCCGGCAAAACCCAATATAATCTGCCATTTGCCGAGCAAAGTAATCCAAAGAAAAACATTACTAAGCTCCGCGCTTCTAAATACGGCCAGCAGGTTGGCAACGTTGGTATCCGTGGTAATAATAGCATTAGAAGTAATAATTTTTTCCACAATGCCGACAAAGAGAAAGAGAATGTAAAGAAACGCCATTGCCAAAAGCGATGTTGGCAACCCGGACAATTTATTCCTATCCAGCCTTTTTTTTATAAATTCAAAAAAAAGAGGATGTTTGGCTGTTATTTTTAAAACATCAGGGTTGCCGGCAATAGCATGCGTAATGGAGCGCCAGATTGAAATTAAAAATGCTAAAATTTTCTTGCCCTTTTTAGCTATAAGCCATTCCAGTAAATAAAAAATAATTACAGTTATAATGAAAATAGCTATAAACACGGCTATCCGGTTTGACCATAAAATAATAACTTGCCAAGTTTGCCCGAAAAAATAACCCAAAGCGATGTGAAATGCCGCCCAAAGCAAAGAGCTTGATACATTCCAAAATAAAAAGGTTTTTCTATTAAGCTTGAATAAGCCGGCGACAAAAGGGATAATTGGCCGAAACCAGCCGATAAAACGGCCTAAAAAAACGCTTTTATGGCCATGCTTTTTAAAATAAATTTCTCCTTTTTCAAGCAGGCTAAGCTTAAATATCTTATTTTTTTCTTGAAAAGCGATAATGCCTTTTTTGCCCAAATAGTAGCTGAAATTATCTCCTAAAATTGCGCCTAAAACAGCAAATATAAAAAGATATTCTATGTCAATAATGCCTTGGGCGGCTAAAAAACCGCCGACAGTTACGGCTATGGTCCCGGGAATTATTATGCCGATAAACGCCGTTGATTCAAAAAATGACAAGGCAAATATTAATAAATAATTCCAGTTGGAGATATTTTTTAATATTAGAAGCAAATGAGAAAAGTATTCCATGAGAAGTAAAATTATTATAAACTTTTTTTGCGGGAAAAATTTTGGACTATGGCTAAAGCATAAGCGCAGCCGACATCAAAATTCATCCACCAGCGCAATATTGTGCCTTTTATGATGCCGTATTTTTTTTCTTTCAGGGTCTGGTAATAATCAAATTTTTGCCAGCCATAGCCTCGCCCGCGCTTCCGGGCAATAAAATTTAATCCAGCTTCAATGCGGTAGCGGTATTTAAAATTCTCCGGCAATTTTTCCCATAAAGCGCGCGTTAGCGCCCTTTCGCCGGAATTCAAGGCAAACAAATTCACTGCTTTTTGCATTACATTATTTCTTAGGCCGATGTACATGTCATATTTTTGATTAATTACCGGCTGGATAATCTGTTCCACCATGCTTGGCGTCAATCCTTTCAAATCAGCATCACAAAAAAAGATGATATCTGCCTTAGTGGCATCCATGCCGCGCTGCATGGAGTAAGCTTTACCTTTATTTTTATTATTTCTTAGCAGCTTTACTTGCCCAAAATTTTTTACTGCCTCAGGGGTCTTATCCGTTGAACCGTCATCTACCACTATAATTTCATTTAAAATTTTTGTTCGGGATAAAACCGACAGTACATCGGCTATATTATTGCCCTCATTATAAGCCGGGATAATTGCCGCCACTCGTTTGGAATTAAAATTATTGTTTTTTTGGCTTGATTTTAAAAAATCTTCAATTTTTTTATAAATATCAAATCTATTTTCAGTAAAAAAAATATTATGATTTTTATCATTAAATATTCTTAATATTTTTTTGTCGTGGGGACCTTTTATTTTATTGTCTAAAATATCAATTGTTTTATAATTGCCGATGGGATCTTTTTCTGAATGAATGCTCAAAACCGGGCAATATATTTTTGTTAATGTTTTTTTTAATTTACGATTGGCCTGCTTGACTATTTTCAATCCTTTAATATGCATTTCTTTATAATGGAAAGCGTTTTGCCGCAATCTTTTTTCTGTCTCCGGAATATGCTTCAGCCAATATTTTTTAAAGATTCCAATCAATTCTAATTTTGGAATATTAAAAGGAAATTTTAATTTGTAAGGCAGACAGGCATTAAATACTGCCTTTACCGGATAATGAGCCGCCAAATATAGGGCTAATTGCGCGCCGAAAGAAACTCCGCCCAGAAATACTTCATCATATTTTTGTAAATCTTTCCGCAATTCCCGCTTTGCTTGCACTAAAAAATCGTTAAATTCCAAAGAATCTAGATCTTTAATATTAGTGCCATGCCCTTTTAGAAGCATGACTTTAACATTAATATTAAGAGTTTTATGCAAATATTCAGGCAGGCCGTTAAAATCCGTCGGACTGCCGGTATAGCCATGGATTAAAAATAATAATTTTTTTGATGGATGCTCTAATTTAATTGGCTGTATCATAGTGAAATTTATAAAATGCGGAGAGGGAGAGATTTCCCCTTACGCTTCGCTTCGGAGGACTTGTACTCGCAGGGTGTAAACTTCTCATCCTTTAATATTGGCGGTGTATTCTTGAAATAGCTCGAATGGAATTCTATCCTCGCCGCGCTGTGCGCGACTCGGATTGGACGGGCAAAAATGAGCGGCTCCGTCGCGAACATTAACAATTTCAAGTTTTTCTTTAGCGACAATTAAAAAGAAGTAGCGACATATTGTTTTTGGATTTTCTTTCTAACCCAAAAGTAAAACAGAATATACAACATCATGAGTAGTAAGCTATTTGGAATAGAGGCATACAGAAAACCGCTAAACATAAATATATCTGATCCGTATGCCTTAAAAAGTGGTTGTATGGGAACTAGAAAACCATGAACAAGCCCAATTAAAATACTAATTACTAATACAATCCATGATTTATTTGTTTTTTGTAGCAGAATGTCAAATACTTTAATCGCAAAAGCAGAAAAGAACAAAGAAGCTGTCGGAAGCAAAACGAGAAAATATAGCTTAGCTGTCGTTAATTCTCTTGAAAATATTGAAGCCACTATAAATTCCACAAATGCAATTATTAAAGAAAAGATTATTAACTCTCTTCGATATGCTGGTTTAAGAAAGAACGAAGCAGTAATGAATACAATCAATGCTATAAAAATATTTAACCAAATAGAAGATAAAAACCAAGAGATCCATGCAGAATTTGATATCGGACCAACTAAACTGAAACACGAATTTTTACTACCACCCGTCAAAAGAGAACACGGCTCTATGCTATTAGAAATCAAAGATACTCCAATGTAACAACTACCTCTTTCGCTAAAAGCTAAATTATCACAAATTTTATAATCTTGATTAGCGATCGCAAATCCGAAGTAGCAATTTTGAGTTTTGCTTTCTACTGCCGGAGGTGTCATCCGAGTACGTCCTTCTTTAGAAAATTGTCCACAAATAGTTTCATCTTTCCCTGCTTGTAAAAACTTTTTGTAACATGTCTCAAAAGAATAAATTCTATCAAATATACTACTTCCTCTATTTCCGTCAGCACTGTAATCAATCGGACAATCAATATCATGTAGAGGCATTATTTCTGGTTTGGGTTGTTCCTCAAGAATCACTTTTTCTTGCGCCTTTACTGCACTTATATTAAGAGCGAATGATACCAACAAGAATAGTATTACTACAATATTAATGTTTTGATGTTTAAATACCATAAAATTAAATTGATGAAAAAATTTCTTTTGCTCTTCCAAAATATGGTTCGAGTAGATTTGTTTTCAGGTTTTTTGGCAGTTTGGAATGTTCGCGATGGAATCGCTCATTTTTGC
>PETS01000021.1 GCA_002781265.1 Candidatus Falkowbacteria bacterium CG02_land_8_20_14_3_00_36_14
CGATTTTAACGGCTGCCAAATAGATAAATTAGGCAAGTATGACATTTCTACTTTGCCCAATGGTATGACATTTCTAAATAGCCTTTACATTAACGTTTTATTATTTGACTGGTATATGCAAAAAGAGTAAGATTCTATTATGGATTTAAATAATTTAAAAATAATTTTAAAAGATGAGCCGTCCTACCGCTACCGGCAGGTGGAGAAGGCGATTTATAAAGATTTAATAAATGATTGGGCAGAGGCGACCAACTTGCCTAAAAATTTAAGGCAGAAGTTAAATCATGAATGTCCGCTGGCTATCAATGGCGAAATTTTTAAATCAAAAGATAATAAAACCATTAAAGCGGTTATTTCTTTAGCTGATGGGAAAAAAATAGAATCTGTTTTAATGCGCCATCGCGGCGGGCGCAATTCCATTTGTGTTTCTTCCCAGGTCGGCTGCCTTTTGGGCTGTCAATTTTGCGCTACTGGCGCTATGGGCTACAAAAGGAATTTGAATAAAAGCGAGATCATAGAGCAGTTTTTATTTCTAGCCAGATACCTGAATAAAATTAATCCGTTGGAAAAAATTTCCAATGTGATATTCATGGGCATGGGCGAGCCGTTTTTAAATTATGAAAATGTTCTCGGCGCCATTTATGATATCAACGACCAAAATAAAATCGGCTTGGGCGCCCGCCATATTTCCATTTCTACCGCCGGCATCATTGATGGCATAAAAAAATTAGCCAAAGAAAAATTACAGATTAATTTAGCCATTTCCCTGCACGCTCCGGATGATAAATTAAGATCGGAATTAATGCCGATTAATAAGCGCTATCCCTTGCCGAAATTGTTGGCCGCCGTGGATAATTATATTATTAAGACTTCCCGCCGGGTGATGTTTGAATATTTATTAATTGATAATATCAATGATACTTTTACGCAATCTAAAAAATTAGCCGTACTAATGAAAAAGCCGCTTTATTTGGTTAACTTGATTTCTTATAATCCAACTGGAAAATTTGAGCCGTCTTCCCGAGAAGCTATTAAAAAATTTAGAAATATTTTGGAAAAAGAAGGAGTAGCCGTCACTCAAAGGAACAGCCTCGGCCAGGATATAAACGCCGCCTGCGGACAATTGGCACAAATTTAAAATATTTTTATTTAATATTAATTATTTTATTTAGACAGCCGATGTCCAATTGGACATCGGCTGTCTTTGTCTTATAATATATAATTGGTTCTTATTAATATTGTTATTATGCAATAAAAGATGTATTATATTATAGGGTTATAATAATTTATGATAGAAGTAAAAAATTTAACAAAAAAATTCAATGATTTTATAGCGGTTGACAATCTCTCTTTTTCGGTAAAGAAAGGAGAGATATTTGCTTTTTTAGGTCCGAATGGAGCCGGTAAAACCACCTGCATAAAAATATTTACTACTTTATTAAAGCCGACAGCCGGCGAAGTTTTTATTAATGGAATTAATCCGGTGGAAAATCCCAATAAAGTAAGAAAATTATTCGGGATAATATTTCAGGACCAGAGTTTGGATGATGAACTGACCGTTCTGGAAAATATGAATTTTCACGGAGTCTTATACGGCGTAGCCAAAGATTTGAGGATTAATAGAATTGAAGAGCTTTTAAAAATGGTTGAATTATGGGAGCGGAGGAATGAACTGGTGAAGAATTTTTCCGGCGGGATGAAAAGGCGCTTGGAAATTGCCCGCGGGCTTCTGCACCACCCAAAAATTATTTTTTTAGATGAGCCCACCTTGGGGCTTGATCCGCAGACTAGAAACCATATCTGGAATTATATAAAAGAACTTAATCAGAAGAAAAATATTACCGTATTTTTTACCACCCATTATATGGAAGAAGCGGCTAAGGTGGCGGATAGAATCGCTATTATTGATAAAGGCGTAATTACAGCCGAAGGCACGGCGGCAGAATTAATAAACATAACAAACACCAATTCCTTGGAAGAAGCATTTTTAAAATTAACCGGAAAAATTATCCGCGAAGAGGGAGAAAAAAATATTGATCAATTAAGAATGCAGAGAAAATTATGGAAAAGATAAAACGCACAATTTATATTATCGCCATTCTTTGGCTGAGGCAGATAAAACGCTATATCCGCTCGCGCACTCGCATGCTTGGCTCTTTGGGCCAGCCGATTTTATTTTTGGTGGCCCTTGGCTTTGGCTTCGGTCCCATATTTGAAAAAGCCGGCGGTGGGGATTATATCCAGTTTTTAGCGCCGGGTATAATTGCTATGACTATTATTTTCACGGCCATATTTTCCGGCATTGAAGTGATTGCCGACAAGCAGTTTGGATTTTTAAAAGAAACTTTAGTGGCGCCGGTGTCCCGCTATTCTATAATGATCGGTCGGACATTGGGCGGCGCGACCGTGGCCGTAGTGCAGGGAATAATTATTTTTATTCTGGCTGTAATTATCGGTTTTCATCCTTTAATTACTTTAAGTTTTCCTTTAGCATTCGTTTATATGATATTAATTGCTTTGTTTTTTACCGGTTTGGGTACGGCTATCGGCTCAGTACTGGATGATATGCATGCCTTTCCTTTAATAATAAATTTTTTAATTATGCCTTTATTTTTTCTTTCCGGCGCTCTTTTTCCTTTAAAGAATCTGTCTCAAGCTATAAATATAGCCGCCATGATTAATCCTCTTTCCTATGGAGTTGACGGCATTAGAGGCGTACTGGTCGGTCAGGTTCATTTCGGCCTTTTAACCGATTTTACGGTTTTGGTTGCTTTTTCCGTGTTTATTCTTTTCCTAGGTAGTTATTTATTTTCAAAAATTAAGGTTTAATACTATTTAATGGATAAAAAAATAAAAATTAAGGGTGAAGATATTAATTACAAAATCAGGAAAAGCCGGCGGGCAAGAAGATTGCGTCTGGCTGTTTATTGCGATACCAGCATTATTGTAACCATGCCGAGGGGGGCGGTGGAAAATGCCGCGGAGAAATTCTTAATTGCTAAAGCAAATTGGCTTTTAAAAAAGATAAATTATTTTAAAAAATATAAAAATACCTCTTTGTCCAAATTTTCCCGAGGAGATTATTTTAAAAAGAAAAAAGACGCTTTTAATTTAATAATAGAAAAAATTTATTATTATAATAAAATATATAATTTTAAATTCAATAGAATTTCTATCAGAAACCAGAAAACCAGATGGGGGAGCTGTTCGAAAAAAGGAAATTTAAATTTTAACTATAAAATAATCTATTTATCCCTGAAATTAGCTGATTATATAATAGTCCATGAATTATGCCATTTGCAGGAATTCAACCATTCCAGCCAGTTTTGGAATTTGGTGGCTAGAAGCTTTCCGGATTATAAGATAATCAAAAAACAGCTTACAAAAGAAGGACTATTACTATATTGAATAAATCCCCTTACCCTTGTCAGGGTAAAACAAGGAAAAGCGTGTATTGAATGAAGCTCTAAATAATGGTAAAATATAGGAAATAATAAAACTATGAATATTTTTCATAATAATGAAAATGAAAAAAGGGAAAAGGAAAGGTTGGCGGTTATTAATTTTTCCCGCGCATTTTTCGCCGGCATAATAATATTTGAAATATTAAATTTTTTAAAAATTTTAGAATTTAATACTCAATTTACCTGGTTGGGCCTGGTTATTACTTCAATCATGATGCTGGGCCTGTTAGAAGTTACCGCTTATAAATACAAAAAGAAAAAGGGGCACTATCTGCATTGGTCTATTTGGATAATTGTGGCTCTAAGCATCGGTTTGGATGCGGCTGGAGACTTTTTTCATTTATATGGAAAAATTTACTGGTGGGACCAGGCTGTTCATTTTTTTGTCAGCGCGGTTATAACCTTTACTTTATTTGTGGTAATCAGCTCTTTTTGGATTGATAAATTTAAATACAGCTTGCTTTTTAAAACCGGCCGGTTTGAACTGTCACTTTTTTTAGCCGCCACTTCAACCGTGAGCTTAGGGGCGTTTTATGAGATAGAAGAATACCTGGAAGATGTTATTTTCCATACCAACCGTTTGGGGCCGGGAGCCGATACGGCTAATGATTTATTTTTAAATGTTTCCGGGGCGGCAACAACTGTAATTTTGCTTATAATTTATTATTTAATAACTCACAAAAGAAAAGTTTTTGATTAATTTTTTATTTATATTATTTAGGGTATAAAAAAATTAAATAAATAGTCAGAGTTTTATCATCAGCGATATATTATAATTATAAAGAAGTTGTTTAGATTTTAAAATCTATATTAAAATTATTATAAATAAATACTTGATTTTATTGGCTTTTTTTTGATTTTAGTATATAATGTTTATATTAGAAGCAATAATCTGTGGATAAGAGTAATGTTTTAAATAATTAAATATTTAATTAATTAAGCTAAATAAAAAAATTATGGCAAAAATGACAAAATCTCAAATCTTAGCGTCATTAGCTGAGAGCACTAATCTTAGCAAAAAAGACGTGGATAATTTGCTGGAAAATTTAACTAATTTGGCCTACAAAGAAGTTAAGTCAAGCGGAGAATTCGTTGTCCCAGGCATTGGAAAATTAGTGAAGGTAAACCGCAAAGCCAGAATGGGCCGAAATCCCGCTACTGGCGCTTCTATCCAGATTCCGGCTAAAACAGTGGTAAAGTTCAGAATTGCCAAAGCCGCCAAAGAAGCAGTATTGTAATCAATCATTGAATATTCATTCAATATAAAAAACACCCCCTAATTAGGGAGTGTTTTTTATATTTGGGTGTTAAATTTTATCTTGTAGCCCCAGAATAAGCTATTGCCCTAACAATGTCCCAGGCAGAAGCTGTTGATGGGTTATAGCCGTATATAGCTTTAAATGTTTTAATAGCCGTTTTTTCGGAATTTAAGTTTCTATCAGACGGACGCAAGCCATAGGCCATAACTATGACAGCGGCATCATCATGCGGATTAGACCTATTCGGTTCTCTTAAGTATGTTTTTTTAAATGAAGCGGTGGCATTAGCTTCAGACAAGTCGTTTTTCTCCGAAGGCCATCGGCCATTGGCAATTTTAATGGCATCATTCCATTCTTCTTCTGATTTTGGCAGTTTGCCAAAAGCGGATTTATAAGAATTAACTACCCCGGCTCGTTCGCCTTCGCCTAAAAAGATAGTTGTTTTAGTGCCATAAGCGATAAAATTATTAATAGCATTAACATTATCTTTAGACAGGCCGGACGCGTCTTTAATTAAATCAGAAACATATTTTTTAACGCTCACTTGCTCTTTGGCTAAATCCCTCTTAAAGCCAAGCTTTCCTAATAGGGCATTAACATTGGCCTTGATTATATCAGCGGCTTCAGTGGCAATAGTAATTATTTTTTGGGCAAACTCTTCTGTTATTTGGGCGGTCTTGTCCGCGACTTCTTCAATTTTTGCTTTAGTTTCATTGATTATTTCCGGTAAAGTGGTTTTGATTTCACTGCCGCAAGCTCTTTTTCTGGAATCTTCTTGAGCAGAAGTAAGAACGCAACCAGTAGGGGACTGGGATAAAATATTTCTATATTCCCAGCCATCAGTACAAATACCCTGCCATACATTATAAGTGGCCGTGGTGCAGTTTGAAGCAGACAGGCCGCTTGAATTGCCGCCACTGCTTGAAGACGCACAGCTATTGCCGCTTTGAGTATAGCCGGAATTGCATGTAATAGCGCAATTGGCGCCTACTGTTCCATTAGAGACTGTTTTATTGGAGCAAACTTGCAGTGCGGTTGAACTGGCCAAGGCGGTTTCATTGCCGCCGTCGTCAGCCGCGGTTACTTTATAATAATAACTAGTCCAGGAACTTGCGGCGGAATCAGAGTACGTTGTTCCGGAAATATCGCTGGTGTTAATCTGGGCATAGGTTGAGCCGTCAGTTGAACGGTAGACTTCATAACCAAGAAGATCGGTGATGGGGGTGGTGTTCAAGTTAGTGGTAACCGCTGTCCAAGAAAGAGCCACGGAAGTTCCGGAGCCGCTTGATTGGGCAAGGCCGGTGGGAGAAGCTGGAAAGAGAGAGTCCTGGGGTTGGGTAGCCGAGAAGACGGTCAAGTGGTTTGTTTTTCCAGTCAATACCAATTTGTAATCATAGTAGCTTGTGCCGGCGGTTAAAGCGTCAATAAATACTTCATAGCCGGTTTGGGTGGCGCTGTCCGCGACTTGCGTCCATTCAGTATCTGAGACAGCGGATTTATAATAGGCGTTTCTTACGACCGAGCTTAAATTGATCCAGTTGTTCAAAGAATTATCCCAGTAGCTGGCGGTTAAATTTTTTAACTTGGAATAATCAATAATATTCATAGCCGCGATATCCGCTTTATAATAAACAAGCTCAATGTCTAAATAAACGTCTTCGCCCAGAGTATTAATGGCGGTGTTATTGCTATCGGTCGCGGAAACGGTTTTACCGAGTCCGCCTAATGGTTCGGCCGAAGTTGTCTCGGTAACAGCGGCTGTTTCTTGAATGGTTAAGTTGCCGCTATTGGAATCGTCTCCTAAAGCGTATGGTGGAGCGGTAATTTTTACGCCAGTGCCGTCTGAAGCTGTATCATCAACAGTGCCTCCGGAAGCCGGAGTAATTGATTTGGATTTTATGTTCATCGTCCAGTTGGAATCGCTGGTTAAAGCGATATTTATACCGCTTTGCGAAATACCGCCGGTTACCGTGATATTGGTTTTTGTATTCGCGACTCTATAACTCCCGTCTTTATAGCCGTTAGCTCCGGCGCTTACTTTCCATAAACCATTAGATACAGCTAATGAATAAATACCGGTAGCGTCGGCCGCGCTATAAGCCATAGCGCCGTTAGTTGTTTCTTCGGCCCAGACCCAGGTGTTGGGCAGGGCTTCAGTGGAAGTTGAGTAAGTGCCGCTTAAGTCAGTATCAACATAAACCCGGCCGGAAATGGTGGTCGCGCCGACTGCGGTAAGAGTAATAGTATTGGCAGTAGAGCTGGCTGTGCCGGAAATGCTTGTTGGTTGGGGAGAAAGGTAATTCGGCTTATCCGCGCCTAATTTATAATTGCCGCTTGCTAGTTTAGGCACAGTCAAAGAGAATGTTCCGTTAGAGCCGGATTCGGCGCCGGTAAAGAAGTTGGAGGATGGGTTGCCGATCCAGACCCAGGCATTGGCAACAGCGGCTCCGTCTGTAACCGAACCGGCAACAGTAATAGTGCCGGTTGTAGCATCCGGAAGAGTAAAGTAGACGGCGCGCGGCATGTTGGTTACTTTAATAGATTCGTAAGTATTGCTTAAGAGCGCGCGGCTGGCGGCGGTAGGAGAGTAAGAGCCGTAGCCAGGAATATCAAGATGCATCTGATAGAATTTGCCAGACGCGGAACCTTTTACTTTAATAGTGGAAGTCGCGGCTAATCCGTTTATGTCGGTAAAAGAGCGATAGCCGGTAGGTTTAGGGTTGCCTCCATCAATAAGCCACTTCTTCAACAAAGAGGAAGCCGTGCTGGCCGGCAGTGCCGTTATTGAATTGGAGAGAAATAACTTGGAGATCGGCGGCGGCTACCGTAATATTTGCCGTGGTAGTGGCGGCGGAAAGGTTTAAGTTAGCTTGCGAGTTGGCGAATTGATCATAGTCAAGTTCATTCTCGCCGTAATTTGGCGTCCAAATATCTACGCGGTAATATCCTGTTGGCGCGCTGATGGTATAAGCGCCATTGGCATCAGTAGAAGCGAAATATTCTCGGCCGGCAAGAGTTTCCGGGGTACCGTCGGAATTAGCGTCAGTGTATTTTACCGCTCGGATAGGCATGTAAGTTTGCGCCGAGCCGTCAATGGTTACGGTGCCGGAAATATTATAGAAACTAACTCCAGTCACCGGCCTTAAGTTGATGTTTGATTGGTTGGCGCTATTAACCGTGACCGCACTGTCGTATTGCAGCCAACCCACGCCTGGAGCGTCAGCTTCTATTGTCCATAAGCCGTTGTCAACATAAAGAATATAATTGCCCGAAGAATCAGTCATTGTGTCCGAGTGTTCGGTGCCTCCGGAAACATAAGCCCAGACCGGAGCGTTTGGGACGGCTTGCCCCGAAGAGTTTAGGACTTTGCCAGAGATGGTGTAAGCCGGCCTTTTTAGTTTTAACCGCAGGGGGTTTGTGCCGGCGTTATTATTGGAAGCGTCAGAAATAATCATTCCATTCAAATAGACATCGGCTGTAGTGTTGCCGTCCATGCCGACCGAGTTGGTGATTACATTAACAGACTTTTCCTGCGAATTGGGCATGCCGGGCTTAAAGGCGCCGATTGTCCAGTTGCCGGTGGAAGTGATTTTAAGGGTAAATTTGCCGTTTGTGTCCGCGGTAGCGTGGCTATTGCCAAAGTTTTGCGGCTGGTAAGCGTAGACTTCGGCCGAGCCCATGCCGTTTCCCGAATCGTCAATCACAAAACCGTTTATTGTCATTAGCGTCTGTCCGCTGATATTGAAAAATATTTTTTTATCATTATTGCCGCCTGATGTTTCACGCACAGAAGTGATCGTATCGTTAGCGGCTGGAAGCGCGCTCCAATTTCCTTGCGGAGTGACAGTTATAGAGGTATTGATTATTAAAGACGTGATAGTGGTGGTGGCCGCGGCCGCGCCAGTGGCAAAAGTTACCACATCGCCGACCTGTAAATTATTAGTATTCGCCATATTAAGCTGGACTGGCTCGGTATTGCCGATAGCGGCGTTAGAAGAATCGCCATCAGGATCAAGAGCTCTACTGGTGGCGGTTTCAATGCCGACCGTGACATTTACCATCATAGGCGGCATCCAGTCAGGCATTGGCGACGGGCCGGCCATCGGTCCTTTGGGCATCGCTGGTCCTACGCCGATTGACCAACTGCCTTCGGTTAAGTAAAAGGTGGCGTTAGGATTAGTATTGCCTACATCATTTAAGGTTTTAACTTTGAACGCTGAAGGCGAATTGGCAAAAATATCAACATCATCGGCTACTCCGCTAGTTGAATAGTCGCCGGATAGATAAACCGTGACTGCGGCTTTGCCGGCGCCAGCCGCGTCTTGTTCAAGAGTAATGCTTTTTGAAGTCGCTCCGCTTACTGCGATAAATTCAGGCATTGTTTTTCCCAAGTAGCTGTTTGAGCCGATAGTAACATACGGGTCGGTAAAGAGCATATAATCGCCGGAAATTAAATTAAAGAAAGTGGATGTGCCAATGTCGTTGGAAAAAGTCGTAGTGTCGGCTTCCATCGGGCCGGTCATAAATGAGCCGAGGTAAATACTGGCGGTGCCGTCGTCTTGATTGACATTATTAGTGTTAACCACAACCGTTAAACTATCCGAACCGCTTTCGCTGATAAAGAAAGGCATAGTCATTATATTTTCCAAAAGACCGCCGTCAGAAGATTTTGTTTTAATGTCCACAGAGTAGCCGGAGGTACCGAAGCCCTTAGGTACGGAAGAGTTTATAATGCCTTTTAAATCAAAATGCAAAAAGTCAATAAAGCCGTCCGGTCCGGTAGCAGTATTCAACATATTACTGGAAGAAGTGGCAATATCCAATTTTACGGTAATGACCGTATTGGAAGTTGAGGCTACGCCGCCCACGCCGGGTGACAAAGTCGCGTCAAAAGTAATCGTGCCGCCTCCTTGATTATTCATATCATTATTAACCGGCGAGAAAGAGTCCTTAGATACCCCGGTTACATTAAAGCCGTTCGGGAAGGTAAGAACAATCTGCATGCCGTCTTGAAGAGCTATGGTAACCGGTATGTCAATAAAATAATTGGAAGTTTGTCCGGCCATACCGTTCATCGGGAAAGCGCCGCCGCCGAACATTCCCATTTTACCCATATCCATTCCCGGGCCGGAATTAGTAGTTGCTCCGCTTATTGGACCGCCGCCGCTCGCCATCATTCCGCCGCCCGATGGTCCAAGCATGCCGTAGGTTTCGGCGCTGTCTTTTATCGGGTTGTGCGAGCCGTTATTATGCGTGGCGCTCCCCGCGCGGTTGCCGGTATCGGTAATAGCGTTGCCTGAGCGGTCAGTGGCATTGTCAACGAAAATTTGGAAAGAATCCGAAGCGCAGTCGTCGAATATTTGGTCGCCGCACATATCTATGCCTTTTAAGGTGACGGTTTGAGTGTAAGCGTCGTAAGAAAGAGTTACGCCGGTTAGTGTTGACATTTGATTGCCGCCGACTGTGTCATACGGAGCAACGGCTGTAGCCGAGCAGGACCAACTGCCTGGCGTAGAGCAAGCGCCGCTTGCCAAAGTGTTAAGGTAATAATTGGCCGGATTTAAAACAGATGTTGTCCAGCCGGTTTCAGTCTTGGAAGCCGCGTTCATCGGTTCGGAGAAAGTGACCGCGATTTGGTAATCGTCGCCGTTGGCGTAAAGCACTTCCGGAGTATTAGAGTCGGCGCTACCTGTTTTAAAGCTGATAATATTGTTGGCCGCCAAAGCGTTGCCGGAAAGGTCGGTAACGCTCGTGGTAATCGTTAAAGTGTAGACCGTATTGGAAGTCAAAGAATCGGTCGGCGAGAATTTGGCGGTGTTGGACATGGAATCGTATTTAATGGTTCCGGCCGCGCTTACCGTTCCTTTTTTTAAGGTAACGCTTTGGGAATTAATAGTAGAAGGATTCATAGCTTCGGAAAAGCCAATTTCCATAGACGGGATAGCGACATCAACGACCGAGCCATTGCTGATGCCGTCGTTGTTTGTTGGATAAGATCCGGCTACGGTTGGAGGGGTTAAGTCAGCCGAGGAGCCGACTTGAAAACTGGAACTGAAAGACGATTGGGTTGCCAAGCAGGTATCAGGAGAAGTGGAGCAGTTCATCGGATTCCCAAGCCAAACTCCAAGCTGGCTTTTAACCGCGCCCATCACCCGCACTTCATACCAGCCACTGTTGGCAGAATTGGAATCCAAGGCAGTATGCGTCATAGTAACAATTTTTTTAGTGGCGTTATCTAAACTGACGCTGACGCTTTTATCCGTCACTTCCGTTGCGGTCCAGGAACTGACATTGGTGATTTTATAAAGTTTTAAATTAGTAGTGCTGATAGAAGTTGGATCCATCGGCTCGCTGAATTCAATCATAATAGCGGCCGAGGTAGGAATATTAAAAGATCCGGGAGTCGGATTGGTGCCGTTCACGAAAGGAGGCATAAACGCTCCGCCGCCGCCGAAGTTGCCGAAATCCATTCCGCCGCCGCCCCACATTCCGGTATTGTCGCCCATAGTACTAAACGAAAATTCATAGTTGCCGTTTGGTCGGTTTGAGTTTAAAGGATTGCTGTTCGTGTCTTTGACCCCGGAAGTTATTACTGCCGTGTAAAAAGTGTTAGCCGAAAGGGCAGTGTCCGAATAGAAGCGGGCTTCATTAGCATAAGGGCTGGCGCTATAAACATATTTTACTTTGCCGGCGATTTTAGTGTTGCCGTCGGCCGTAACATAAATATTTGAGCCGGCATTGGAAGCGTCCATATCGTCAATAGTGGCGGAGTTCATTTGATTAAAAAAGCTGATGACGATTGGCATTTGCCCTGATGCCATAGGAAGAGGAACGGTTGAGCAGTCGCCGGTACAGGCGATATTAAGAGGCGCCATCATCATGCCGTCCATAGGCGCGGTCCAGGAAACTCCGCTCGCTCCGGAAGATCCGCCGGAAGAATTACTCATAAAGCCGGAAGATAAATATATTTGAAATCCCGAATCGCCGCGCATGACATCCTTTGATATGTCCATAAATCCGTTCTTAATAACTTTTATCCATTGCCAGCCCTCTGGTAAATTATTGTCGCCAAAAGTGAAGGCGCCGTTTGAGGTCGTGGTGGCGGTGGAAGTGGAAATGCCGTCAATAATTACGAAAGCGTCTTGCACCGGATTGCCGCTTGAATCATAGACAGTACCGTTTAAGTCAGCAGTTGAATTAGAATCATTCCATGAAGTGGCAGAGATTATATCAATAGTAACCGGATTGGATTTGGCTGTTGTTTCCGTATCAGTCGGATACATTCCCAAGAAAGTGTCATTACCAGTATCGTCAATCGCCCTTAAATAATATTGAATAGAAGTAGTGTCGTCCCAGCCGCCGTTCCAGGCGATAAAACAGCGGTAAAGTCCGGTGTTGCCGGCCATGGCCGGTTGAACACAAGTGGAAGTGGCATTACCAAACGCTTGTGCATTAACTTTATAAGCAAGCTCAGCGGTTGCCAAAGTCCGATCGTCTCCCATGCGGGCGTAAAAAACAAGATTTCCTCCTTGAGGCGCTTGCCAAACCGGCATATGGTCAATCATCGGCGGGTTAGAATCCGTGCCGCCGATTTCGGAAGTTAAAGTAGCCGGAGCCGAAGCAACGGCCGCGGATTTATTGCCGGCCATATCAATCGCTACCACATAAGCGCGATAACTGCCGGTTGACAAAAGCGCGCCGGCGCTGTCAAAGGACATAGAAAAGCCGCTACCGGTGAAAGTGTATGTTGAAGCGGCCGAGCCGCCCTGCCACATATATTGGCCATAGGCAGTACTATAAACAGAGTGTACCGCCGTATTTAGCGCGACGCCGTCAAGCAATAAATATATTTCATATCTGTCAAAAGATGGATCAGAGGTTGAAGTCGGCGTCCAAACAATCCTGACATCCTCGCCTTGTAAGCCGTAATTAGAGCTGTCCGGATCATTTAAGGAGACATTAGTTGCCGCGGTTGGCGCTGTTCCGTCCCCGCCGGTGTTAGGCAAATTAGGAGTGGGGTTTGATAAATAAATCCAATCTCCGCTGGTATTATAGTCATTGCCGGTTGTTCCCATTCTGGCGATTGATTGGTTGTATTCACTATTGGGCTTAAAATCGCCGGTTGTCCATTGGCTGGCGGTTACCGCCGCCGCTTCACCGGCTTTGCTTGGACCGCAGTATTGAATGTAGTCAATAATTGTTGCGCCGGCATTTTTTAAAGTTATGTCGCCGCCAACAGTGGATATCGGCGTTCTTAAACCGGTATAAAGAGATCCTTGACCGTCAGAAGTATTGGCGTCATTTAATCCGGTTTGATTCCAGTAAATAGTGACAAAACTATTAGCCGTCATTGAAACATCAGGAATAGTATAAATTTGCGTGGTTGAAGTAGCTATATTCAGCGTCCAGTTGTTAATGGAAATAGAAGTTGAAGAAGCGTTATAAAGTTCAATCCAGGCCGAGCTGGTGGCAGTGTTGTATAAAATTTCATTAATAATTATATTTCTGCTCGCGGAAGATATGGCTTCGCTTTCCGTGGCCGATAATCTATTTTGCGGTCCGGCAAGACCGGCGGCTCGGGTGATAAAATCTCCGCTGTTGTTAGTCGTATCCGAACCATTGCCTTTACTGCTGTCAATGCCGGTAGCCATACTGGTTGGCGTTGAACTTGGATAGGCCTTGCGTTCCAGAGAGCCGTTGGCGGGCGGACTGACAACCGCCATGCCTTCAATTGTCTGTGTTTGGTTTCCCCAGCCGACTTTATCAATAACCATGGCGTCAATAGTGGTAGAAGTGGAAATGTAAACGCCGCCGTTAGGCGCCAGCCCGTTAGTCGTCGCGTCATAGGTCGCGTCCGGCGTTCCATAGGCCGCGGCCCAATTAGTATTCCAATCAGTAGACGCGATTAAAAAATATCCTTTGGCCGGAATGTCATCTCCGGTGTCATTATTAGTAGTTAAAGTTAATGTCTTATTGGTAGTGGTGCCGGTACAGCCAGCGCCCGTACAGTCAACAATATGCAGATTAAGATTTCCCGAGATAGCGCCGGTTGCGTTGGCAATTCCATTAGCAGGAATTAAATCATATGACTGATCTGTCTTATTATATATCTCAATAAATTCAACATTCGCGGTAGAAGAAGCGATTTGCACTTCGGAAATTGCCAAAGGCGCGCTCATCTGCATATTATCGCCGCCGCCTTCCGTGCCTAAAGTTACCATTCCGAACCATCTGCCCATTGATTCGCTCGGCCAGTTGGTTATAGAAGCGGAAGTTACGTCTACGCCATTTTGAGGAATTTTAGTTGTGAATTTATGCAAGGTGGCGGCGTTAATATCCGCCGCGCTAGCCGCGACAAAAATCACCAGTGGAGCGGTAAAAGAAACGGGAATAGTTAAGTTTAAATTGGAAAATACGGTTTGCGAAACACTAAAGGTGCCGCCGTACGGGTCAGTGATTGTCTGAGTTGTCCAGTCGCCGGCTTTTGTTGCCGTGGTTGAGGAAATTAAAGTGTCTTGATTGGTTTCAAAATTGCCGTCCCCGTCGTCAAGCCATAATGATATGCCGGAAGTCGTAGTTGTCGCCAAAGCGTTTAAATCAGCGGCGACGCTAAAAGGGCTGGCCGTGCACGGTCCGCCGCCCATCGGGCAATTCATGCCGGCTTGAAGCTGGAGAGTAATGCCGTTAAGTCGGTTAGTGCCGGCCGTGGTGTCGTAAGCCGTAATTTTAATAATTGATTCCGGCGTGGACGTGGCGTCCAAAAATACGTCCGGTGTCGCGCCGCCGTCGTTGGTGTACTGGGCGTCAATGCCGCCGGCCGCGCTGGCATCGGGCACGTAATTTATAAAAGGAATGCTGACGCTCCACAGGACCATAGTAATAATTACCAGCCATACTGTAAATTTTTTAGAAAAATTTTTTAATTTGCCAAGCAGATGCTTAGCCATTGATTTGTTTAAATGCATATTTTTCCTCCTTGATTATAATTGTTTATTCCCCTGTGCCAAGAGCGCAGGGCGAAACTATTATTTAATATTTAAAATTAATTATTGTTATTATCAACCGGTTGTAGCCGGTATAATATAGATGACAGGCGCATTATGTTTGACTGCAATGAATTTAATTTTTCGTTTAATTGCTTCTGCTGATTTTCTATAGTTGCTACGCGGAAGTTTGTTTGTTCAGTTAAATATTTAGAATTTTTATTCTGAAAAAAAATAATACTGACCAAAAAGAATTGAATCAGCATTAAGATAATAATAAAAATATAAGTAGATTTGGAATTTAGAATTTTAACAAAAATGTTGTTTAATCCTTTCCTCCTTGAGAAATTAAACATAAAGCATAGTAAAAAATAATACAAAAATTCTTAAATAATTTTTTAGAAATTTAAATATTATTATTTTTAATTATTAAGGCAATTTGTTTGTGGATAACTTATTATATTATAACATTTTTTAGCAAATATTAAAAATAAAAACATCAATAAAGATGTTTTAAAAGGATATATGATTATTTTTTAATCATTCTTCCCACTTTTCCACGTATTGGCCGATGCCGAAATCATTAAATTTGTTTTTCAGTTTGGTTTTTTTATATAAGTATTTTATAATTGAGGTAATTTCAATCAAATAGCGGTTGCCTTTGACTTTGTACTTTACGGCCCTTGACTGGATTGCCCGGCGGATAGTTTTATTTTGCACGCCCCCTATTTTAGCCGCCTCGGAAACAGACAACCAAACGGGATTATTGATAGATTTATTTAATATATCTTCTCCTTTAATTTTATGCTTTTTTATCCGTTTGGGCTTATCAGTAAAAATATAGTTTTTTTTCCGCTTGCCACTCTGGCTTGAATTTTTTATATTAGAGCCCTCTTTATTATTTAGAGTTTCATTTAATTGTTTTAGTTCTGATTTTAAATCCATATTATTTCTTTAGTCCACAATAATGTAGACTAAAGTATAAATAAATTATTAAATTGCTATATTTTTGGGAATATATCAAAAAGGAAATTAAGTTAATTATATAGCAATTTTATTGATTTTAGTCCACTACTACCTAGACTTAAGTTTTATTATTAAACATATTCTCATAATGTAATAAAAAATGCAAGGGTTTAAGATCACGCGACACAAAACATGCAATATAAAATAATTTAAAAAATTATTAAATAAAAATAAATAAATGTTATATGTTTTATGCTATTTGTTATGGGATTTAATTTGATTTATATTTGCTTATATGTTATTTTATATTATATTGTTGATAAATAATATATCATTATTATTATAAACAATATCAATATTTATATATATTAAAACATTTAAAAAAGACTAATAAAATAGGGTTAAATAGGGTTATTAAGCCCTTAATTTTTTATTTAATAGTTTTATTATTCAAGCAACTGTAACATAATATTAATTATCACGAATAATTAAATGAAAGCAAGCAAAATACAAGAAAAAATACTATTTTCCAGGCTAAAAGGAAAAGATAAAGACGCTTTCGTTAAAGTATATGACCTTTATTTAGATAATATCTATCGTTTTATATATTTTAAAATCGGGAACGAAACTGAAGCGCAAGACTTAACTTCAACGGTTTTTTTGAAAGCCTGGAATTATATTCAGAGCAAAGGCATTGCCGAGTATAAAACATTAAAGTCATTAATATATAAAATAGCGCGCAACACGGTAATTGACCATTATAGAAAAAACCAAAACGTTAATAGCATTTCTATAGATGGTGAGAGGGGGAATACTGATATAGAAGATAAGAAGCAGGATATAGCGAGAAACGTCGAGATAAAGTCAGATTATAATTTAATCCAAAAAAAATTATTGGATTTAAAAGACGAATACCGCGAAGTGATCATTTTGTATTATATAGAAGAGATGTCAGTGGGAGAAATTTCTAAAATTTTAGATAAGTCCAGGGGAAATATCAGAGTATTGGTTTTTCGGGCATTAAAAGCATTAAAGGAGCTCATAGAAGAAGAAAATAAAAAATAGGTTATTTGATATAAACTATGAACGAAAAAGAATTCTCTACTCAATTAAATAAATTAAAACTAATAAAACCCGACCGCCAGTGGAAAAAGGCGAGCCGGGATATTTTGTATAGCCAAATTTACAATACATCGGTTAGCCAAGAAGTGAAGGAAGCGGCGGAAGTAAAAAATACATATTTATATTATTTTATTAATTATCTGCCTAAGCGGATTTTCAAGCATGCCTCCCAGCCGGTCTGGACAGTGGCGGCGATAATAATCTTGGTTTTTAGCGGGGGTGTTGCCAGCTTAAAAGCGGCTAATAACTCCAAGCCGGGGGATTCATTATACATAGCTAAAATAATTAGCGAAAAAACTCAGCTGGCTTTGACTTTCAATGAAAAGGACAAAGCCAAATTAAGCATTGAGTTTGCCGGCAACCGGGTTGAAGAAATTAATCAGGTGATCGCCGAGCCGGGCGATGGCAAGAAAAAAGACAAGGTTGATAAATTAACCATTAATTTTAAAAAAGAAATAGATGCGGCTAAGAAAAGATTGGCTAAAATATCCGCCAGCGCTCCGGCCAAGGAAGATAAAAGCGATGCTACTCCGGCGGACAATCAAGCCGATGAAGATTCACTGGTCTTTGGCGCCAATTTAGGCAAAGACGATAAAGGCATGCAGATTTCAGACAACAGCTCCAATAATAATAATGAACCAACGGCAGTTAAAACAGATGATGCTCTTTCTCTGGAAGCTGTTTCAACTTCAACTCCGGTTGTTGCCGAAGAAGTTTCCGCGGACAATGCTGGCAATTTGCAGGATGCTTTAAAAGAGGCCGGGCAATTAATTGATGATGAAGATTACGGCGCCACTTTAACTAAATTGGACGAAGCTAATGTCATTATGGATAAAGTAAGCGGAATTAATAAGCCGGACAGCCAAACAGCGGATAGCAATGCCAATTCCGGGACTGCCAGCTCTTCTGAAGCGATTGAAGGCGAAGTAAAATAATCAAGGAGCAGTTAATTAAAATATAAAAGCAAGTTTAATAGAGAAATAAAAAAAAATAAATATTTTATTTAAGTTATGGCGCATACTTTTGACGAACGGCTTATCGTGAATAAAGATACTAAAAAGAGCATTATATACAATGAGCATTTAATCCGCTACGGATTGGCCAAGAAGTTTGTTAAAGGAAAAATAGTATTGGATATCGCTTGCGGTTCCGGATACGGAGCAAAAATATTAGCAGCTGCCGGGGCGCGAAAAGTAGTAGCGGTTGATATTGATCAGCAAGCGATTAATTCGGCCAAAGAAAATTATTATCATAAAAATATTGAATATACAGCCGGCGATGCGGAAAAGATTAGGAAAGACAGTAAAACATTTGACGTTGTTGTTTCTTTTGAGACGATTGAACATTTAAAAAATCCGGATAAATTCTTATCCGAAATATCAAGAGTAATAAAAGATGAAGGACTAGCGATTATTTCTACGCCTAATCAAGATGTAAGCCATGAAAAAAATCCATTTCATTTCCACGAATTCAGGCGGAATGAATTTGAAAGTATTATCAGCAAGCATTTTAAAAGATATAAAATATTAGAGCAGAATAACGGCATTGCCAGCTGCATAGCGCCGGAAAATAAATTATCTGACAGAACGGGGGAAATCATCATAACCGAAAATGGATGCCAGCCAATTTATTTTATCGCAGTTTGCTCTAAAAGCAGTTTATCCGATAAATTAAATAATAACTTTGATATTATCAGCGTTAATTTCGGTTCGTTGCAAAATTTATATAATAATATAGGCATGAAAATAGCTGACAAAATATATTCTATAGCAATAAAAATTCCCGGAGTTAAAAAATTGTTAGGAAAGATTAAATAAATTGATAATTTAATGCCGATTAATTTGTTTAAGATGGAAAAAATACAGCTTAATCAAATTAATCCGCGTTAAGCGGATTCACAGGGCCTAAAAAGGTCGATCTCGGGTGTATCCCGAGAGGTCGGTGCTAGTTTAATTAAACTAAAATTCTTTATAAAATTAATATTTTATTTTATGGCGGTTGGGATTTATCCCGATTAGTAAATCAATTAGCTACGCCTTGTTAAATTTTTTTAGAATCCCTGAATAAATTTAATCGGGCAACCCCACACTTATGCAAATAAGAGTGGGCAGATAAATTTTACTCCATGGAATTTACGTCCGCCATTTATTTATATAAGTGTGGGGGAGCGGAATTCCGATTGATTTACAATCAAACCTCTATTATTTAAAAAATAATTAATTTATAAAGAGTAAAAAGAAACCTTGATAAATTTTTTAGCTTTAAGCGAAAATATTTATCAAGCTATTAATTAATTATGATTAAATTACGAAAAGCATTTGTTGTCAGCTTGAGCATAGTCACCATTTTGGTAATGAGCGGAGTGGCGGTAACTCCGGTTAGCGCGGCCGCTTCTGCCGGTGACTTGGTAAAAATTGACGGTGTTTCTGCCGTTTATTACTTAAGTGCTGATGGTTATAGGCATGTTTTTGACCATGAAAAAACATATTTTACATGGTATGATGATTTTACTGCCGTAGATCCAATAACCCAAGAAGAGCTGGAAAATTGGCCAAGAGGAGATAATGTTGATGTAAGACCGGGAACCAAACTGGTAAAAAGTCCTGATGAATCAACAGTTTATACTGTTGAAAAGGGCGGTATTTTAAGATCAATCGTTAGTGAAGCTAACGCGATTAGTCTTTATGGCGCTGATTGGGCAAAAAAAGTAATTGATATTATTCCTTCATTTATGGTTAATTATACTGTTGGAGCTCCTTTAACAGAAGGAGTATATCCTGTCGGAACTTTGGTAAAATCTTCCAGTAGCCCCGATGTATATTACTATGATGGGACTAATTACCGCGTATTCTCCAATGAAGCTTCATTTGTTAATAACAGATTTAATTTTACTAATGTAGTTACTGTACCTGACACTATGACTATTACCGCGGGCGGAACTACCATTAGCGGACCTGAAGACGCTATAATTGACACTTCTGAAGGCGGAGGCGGAACAGCCCCATCTGGAAGCGGCTTAACCGCTTCGCTCGCTTCCACCTCCAAATCTGCCGGCAATATTCCGGCCGGTTCGCCGAATGAATTTTTGACGCTTAACCTAACAGCAGCCAGCGATGGCGATGTTGAAGTGTCTACCATTAAGCTAAGCGCTTATGATTTAGGCACCGCTATTTATATTGACAACGTTACTTTCTATGATGCTGGCGTTAAAGTGGGCACAGCCAAGAATGTCAATTCCAGCCGAGAAGCCATGTTTAACTTCTCTACTCCGATCAAGGTTACAGCCGGTTCTACCAAGACCTTAGTGGTAAAAGCCACTATTGAAGCCGGCCAAAGCGGAAATTTTGCCTTAGGCGTTAAAACCGCGGCTGACATCACTACCAACGGCGCGACTGTGAGCGGGTCTTTCCCGGTTGTCGGCAACTCCCAAGCTATTGTTACCGGTGTTGATATCGGTACGGTCACTATGTCCAGTGTCGGCACATCCGATACATTTAATGACTTTGGCGAAGATCATGTTAAATTAGCCAGCTTTAATTTAGCCGCGGCCAACGAGCCGATTATTTGGAGTTCAATGATAATGAAAAACGGCGGCACTAATACTGCCGGCATTGTCGGCAATATGAGCGTTGAAGTTGACGGCACAGTAATCGTTTCTGGCGCTGAATTGGCTGATAAGTTTGTCAATTTTGATATGGGCAATTTAATTATTGCCAAAAATGACACCGTTTCCGTTGAAATCTACGGAGATCTTGGCATTGCTAATGTCAATAATACTATTGACCTTTATTTTGACGATGCCAATGACTTGGTCTTTACCGGCCAGGATTTCGGCTATGGTGTTACGATCGGCACTGCCGGTTTCGGCGGCTTAAATGCTGTTTCTGATGGCATAGTTGTTACCTTAACCGCCGGCGATGTTGTTATTGATATGGACAAGACCGCTACTCCTTCCAAAGACGTCAGGCCTGATGATAATGATGTAGTGTTAGCTACCATTAAAGTAGTTTCTAATGGTGAAAACGCTACCATTACCTCAATTGGCGCTGGCAATGACACCTTTATGATCAGCGACCCGGGATCAGCCAATGCCGATATGAATGAAATTGAAAATGTTGAATTAAAAGACATTGAAACCGGAGCGGTTTATGATATTACTCATGCCAGTTCATCGGCTACGGCCACTAATATCGGCTTGACATTAACCGATGATATCAGCTTGAAGAAAGGCGTAACCAAGACCTTCCAATTAAGGATTGATTTATTAGGCGCCAATGATACAAATGGCGTTGATACTAATGACTCATTCCAGGTTACTTTGGAGGACGGCGCGTTTGCCATTACCGGAGATGATTCCGATGATGACTTGTCAAACAACATCACTCCGACTTCCGTCACCAGCGCTATCGCTACTGTTAAATCAGCTTCCTTAACTTGGAAGACCACTTCTTTAGCCACCCAGACAATCGTTCCCGGAGCTAAGAATATCGTTATTTACAGAGCTAGCGTTGATACAGGCGCGTCATCCGCGGTTACTTTGACTTCGGTCAAAATTTCAGCCACCACTACCGTCGCTACCGCGTTTGACGACAATAATGTTTCCCAGTTAAGATTATATATTGACGGCAAATTGGCTAAGACTGTTTCCGGACAAATTGCTGAAGGCGGTTCAGCCACCGGCTATATCAACTTTACTTCGCTTAACGCTACCAATAGCGTAATTGCCGCGGGTAAATCTGTTGTGGTAGAGGTTCAAGCGGATTTCGCTGGCACCTTTAATCCGGTCGGTTATATCCAGTTGGAGATTGACAGCGGTACTGCCGATATCATTGCTAAAGATATAGATAATAACGCGGTAGTAGAAAGCGTTTCTAATGTCGGCACCCAATCAAGGACAGTTATCTTAGCTTCAGCCGGCACTTTAAAAGTGCAATTAAGGACAACCGAGCCGAAAGCTAATGACAGCAGCTATATTTTGGCGAGCACGGAAACAAGACCGGACAAGTATTTAGCCGAATTAGTATTAACTGCCGCCAATGAGCCGGTTAAGATTAAGACTTTGGTCTTGGAAGAATACGGCAGTTCCACTGATTCTGACATTAAGACTGTTAGATTATATAACAGCGCGGGCGCGATGATTGCCGAAAAAGCTCCGGCGGCCGCCGGCCATGTCAACTTTGATGCCTTAAATATCACCTTGCCGGCCGACACGGCGACTTCCTGGTTCATCGGTGTTACTACCAAATCAATTAATGCCGCCAGCGATGCGGAAGGCACAGGCACTTACGGACGCGAGATTCAGTTCAGTTTAGCCAGCGAAGGAGTGCTAACCTCAACGTTCAGCTTGCTGGTTAATCAGGCCGTAACCGCGGCCGGCGTGGATACCGGATCCGATATTACCATAATTGAAGACGCGAACGGCACGCTTGCCACCGGCGAATATACGGGCAGCACAACTAAGTCAATGTTGGCCACTACTACCGGTTCTATCCTGACCTCAGTCGTTAATACCATGGCTGATGGCACATTGGCCGGAGGCACGGGTAAAACCGTCGCCAAGTATAAGTTTGTCTTTGACAACGGCAATAACCGGAACAGCGACAATACCGAGCTGAAAGCCCAGCTGAGACAGCTTATATTAACGCTCGCGACCAGCACCGGCGCGTCATTATCTAACGTTGAGGCTTATATTGAAGGCGATTCCTCCAATAAGACTACGGCTGTTAATATCGCGGCCAACAGTAAATTCACGATTGATTTAACAACCTTGTCCGGCACGACCGAGAAAGTTGACGGCACGGTAACGTTGGTAATTATCGGCGATATTGTAACTGACGGCACAGCTGATTACATGCAGACCGAGATCAACAATTTGAATACCGATTTTACCTATAACGGCAATGATGGCAATACAGGTATGCATTGGACGCTTTTGTCATCCGATTTGGGTATTTCGGATGTTAACGGCGCGACTCTGTCCAACTAATTAAACTATATTTGATAGTTTAATCGCGGAGGATAACGCGAAAAAGCCCCCCGGGCAACCGGGGGGCTTTAGTTTGTTCTACCCCCGACAAGGTGGTTGGGGGGGTTTGACACTAAGACGTAATTTTTGGTAGAATTAAAGCATATGAAACAGGATAATATTAAGAAAATTGAAGAATTAAAAGAAAAAATTATTCCGATTTTAAAGGCAAATGACGTAGTCAGGTCGTCTGTTTTTGGATCGTTTGCCCGCGGGGAAGACACGCCGGAAAGCGATATTGATTTGTTGGTGGAATTGGAAGACAATAAAAGTCTTTTAGATATGGTTCATCTTAAAAACGAGTTGGAAGATTTTCTTCGGAGAAAAGTTGATATTATCACTTACGATTCAGTCAATCCCCGCTTAAAAGATTATATTTTTAGAGACGAAATAAAAATATATGGACAAAGACAATAAAGTATTTTTAGGGCATATTATTGATTGCATCGTTAATATTGAAGATTATACGAAAAATTTTACCGCTAACGATTTTTCCCAATAATCGTATGATTGTTGACGCGGTGATAAGAAATTTGGAAATTATCGGCGAAGCGGCGAGAAATTTAGCCGATAATTTTAAGAGTGTTAATTCGCATATTCCGTGGAGAGATATTGCCGGTTTAAGAAATATATTAATACATGAATATTTTGGGGTTGATAAGGAAAAAGTATGGAAAGTTATTCAAAAAGATTTGCCCAGTTTTAAAAAAGAAATAGAACTATTATTAAAATAAAATATTTAAATTTAAAGCAAAATTATGTTTACAATAAAATATTTAAAAATTTATTTAATATTTTTATTATTATTCTTGTTTTTAGCGATCGGTTTAGCTTATGCCGAAGAATTATCAGAAAAGCTGAAAGGCCGGATTTTACTGCAAATAGAGTCCCATGGCGAGGCCTGGTATGTTAATCCTGACAGCCAAAAACGGTTTTATCTGGGACGGCCGGCGGACGCTTTTGCCGTGATGCGCGAACAAGGGCTGGGAGTATCCAATAAGGATTTTGCTTCTTTTAACGGAGTGGCTCCAAAAAGATTAGCCGGAAAAATTTTATTAAAAGTAGAAGCAAACGGCGAGGTCTATTATGTGAATCCGATTGATTTAAAAATGATATATCTGGGACGGCCGGCGGATGCTTTTGCCGTTATGCGCGAACAGGGGCTGGGCATTACTAATGAAAATTTAGCTAAAATAAAAATAGATGAAAAATCAAGCCCGATTATTTCCGAAGAAGCAACCGAGATTGTTAAAGAAATTGAAGAAAAACCGGATGAAGAAGTTGTTGTTGAAACGCCTGAAGAAATCGCCACCGGAACGGAAGAAATAATTATTGATACTCCGGAAGAATCAGCTACTACTACAGAAGAAGTTGTTATAGACCTGCCTGCCGGACAGGCAGGAGAAACCGCCGCCACCTCCTGCGTTTGGCTGGCGGAATATTTTAATAATAAGAGTCTTTTCGGCTCGCCATTGGCGACCAGCAGTGTTGACGAAGTTAATTTTAATTGGGGATCAGGCGGTCCCGAAGGAATAAATAAGATAAATAATTTTTCAGCTCGTTTTACCGCCAATTGTTATTTTGCCGGAGGAAATTACGAATTTCAGACAAAATTTGATGATGCTATTAGAGTCTATCTTGATAATGAAAATTTTCTTCAGTCGTGGGCTGATAATAATACAGCCAAAATTATTAATAGAGAACGCAATATAGAAAAAGGTAATCATGAAGTTAAGGTTGAGTATTACGATGCAGCCAGCAACGCCGTTATTAGCGTGGGCTGGGTTATGATTAATTAAACAAGATACGCCTCAAAAAGCTATCTCGTAAGTTCACCGCTTTTTATCAGTTTTTATGAATTTTTAAACCTTGACAGCGGCGGCTGTTATGATAAAATAAAGCCGTATGAAGAAAATAAGCAAAAAAATAACCATAGATCAATTAGCTGTTACAATGAATAAGTTAGTCGCCACGGTGGATAATTTGGCTGTTGCTGTCAAGAAAGGATTTGATTATGTTGACAAAAGGTTTGACGGCGTTGACAAAAGATTTGACGGCGTTGACAAAAGGTTGGATTCTTTAGAGCGCGGCCATGAGGAAATCAAACTAAAGCTTGACAATGTCGCTTATCGTTTTGAACTGGTGGAGTTGCAGAGAAGGGTTGAAATTTTGGAAAAAAAATTGAGCGCGAAATAAATTTATGATTTGTTTTATAGTATAAAAAGTAACATATGTTACTTTTTTATTATTTATGCCGAAAAAAATTTATTTAACAATCTTAAAATCAGGAATTTATCTTTCTTTTTTATCGGTTTTTTTAGTGTCCGGCAAGCTATTTTTCCCCTACATAACGACCAAGCAGATTTTTTTTAATATTTTAACTGAAATATTATTTTTCTTTTGGCTGGTTTTCATAATCCAATATCCATCTTACCGACCGTTCATCTTTGTTAAAGGAGGTCTAAAAAAATCCCTGATTCCCTTAGGGCTGGTAAGTTTTTTTATTATAATTACCTTAAGCAGTATTTTGGGGGTGGATTTTAATTTAAGTTTTTGGGGCGATGCGGAGAGAATGCTCGGTGTTTTTCATGTCCTTCATTTTTTAGCTTTTTATTTTATAATAATTACCGTTATGCTAAGCTGGAAGGACTGGTACGCGTTAATGCTCGTTTCCGTAGCCGCGGCCGCGTTTGTCAGCATCCATGCATTAACGGTAATAGCGTATAGCACGGTGGGTAACGCCGCTTATGTCGGCGGTTATCTGATTTTTAATATATATTTTAGCTTGATTTTGTTTTTTCGGACCGATAAGAAAATTTTTTGGCGCTGGCTCTATCCGGCGGCGATTATCCTTATGCTGTTTGCTTTGAAGAATACCGGCGTGGCCGGAGCTTACGTCGGACTGGGTTCCAGCGCAATATTGGCTTTATTTTTATTCGGATTATTGAGTCGGGATAAAAAGGTAAAAATTTATATTTTATCCGCCGCTGTTTTATCCATAGTTTTAATAACCGGAATTTTTTTATATAGGAATAATTCTACGGTGAGAAGCGTTAAATTTTTAGATGACGTATTATCGGAGATTTCCGTGGGAAAAAATACTTTCCAAACCCGGTTAATTTCATGGAAAACCGCCTGGAAGGATTTTCCGGCGCACCCTTTGCTCGGAACCGGCTATGGAAATTTCGCCATTACCTTTGACAAATATTTTGACCCGAGCTTTTATAACTATACTCGTTCAGAAACTTATTTTGACCGGGCGCATAAC
Source organism: Candidatus Falkowbacteria bacterium CG02_land_8_20_14_3_00_36_14 (assembly GCA_002781265.1). Taxonomy (GTDB): domain Bacteria; phylum Patescibacteriota; class Patescibacteriia; order Patescibacteriales; family UM-FILTER-36-11; genus UM-FILTER-36-11. Next base: position 26,088 of record PETS01000021.1, read on the forward strand.
AATCTGATTGACATTGCTTCCACGTCCGGGGCATTGGGGCTATTGGCTTATTTATCTATTTTTGCCGCCGCCGGTTATTATTTAGTAATCGGATATAGAAAAGATAAAATAAAATTACATGATTTTGTTTTATTAATTTCATTAATTATCGCTTATTTTGTGCAAAATTTAGCCGTTTTTGATTCCTTGGTTACTTATATTCCTCTAATGGCGATGCTCGGCTATATTTATTGGCTTGCCAGAAATGATCAAGAGATAGATTATATAAAAGATGACTCTTTTAATAATAAGGAAATTTTTGCCGGTTTTTTAATTGGATTGTCAGTACTGATAATATTGTTTAAATATAATATCGGGCCTCTGCGGACGTTTATTGGCACGATTAAAGGGCAAATCGCTTTCGCGCAGGGCGATATCGCTGGGGGAGTGGAAATATATAAAGGCGCTTTAAGCCGCCATACGGTCCTTGACCGCGACAGCCGCGACAGCTTGGTCCGTTCCATGACTTCGGTCCTGCTTAATGAGAGCGTAAGCCAAAGTCAATTGGAAGACGTCTTGGCCTTTGTTGAAAAAATGGCGGAAGAGAATATTAAATATAATCCGAAAGACAGCTTAACCCAGACGGAACTGGCCCAGTTTTTTATTTCCGCCGCGCAAGCCAGTAAAGATGATAACGAAAAATTTTTTTCATACCTTAATCAAGCGATGGAGGCGGCAAATAAAGCGATAGATTCAAGCCCGGGGAGGATACCTCTTTATTATGTCAAGGCGCAGATTTATAAAATGCGCGGCGACAGCGATAATGCGATTGTGACATTGGAATATGCCGCTGGCCTTAATGAAAAATATTATGATAGTTTTTGCAATTTAGCCAAATATTACTTTATGGCGCGAAATGAAGAAAAAGGATTTTCTGCTATGGATAAATGCATTGATTTGGGCGGCGCGGAATTATTAACGCCGGTTGATTACGTTATAAGTTTAATAAATTTTTATATAGACAAGCAGAATGATTGGCCGAGAGTAGTGAAATTATATGAAAGGTTGGTGAAGATGCAGCCGGACCAAGCGGTTAATTGGGTAAAATTAGCGGCGTCTTATGAACGAATTGGCGAATATGGGGAAGCAATTGAAGCGGCCAGAAAATCCGTTGAACTGGACCCGACCTTAAAAGATGAAGTGGAACAGTTTATTAATGCTTTAGGAAAAATAAGTTTATAATTATGTCGAAAAAAACATACCAATTAATTTTGCAAATTGGAATTTATATTTCTTTTTTATCGGTTTTTTTAGTTTTCAAAAATCTGCTTTTCCCTTATATTACGTCCAAGCAGATTACTTTTAATATTATCACAGAATTGTTGTTTATTATTTGGGTGGCTTATGTGGTCAAATATCCTTCGGCCCGGCCCCGGTGGTCGTATATTTCTTTTGGATTAATAGTTTTTTTTCTGGCAGTGCTGGTATCGTGCTTTACGGGTGTTGATTTTAATTTAAGCTTCTGGGGAGACGTGGAAAGGATGCTTGGATTTTTCCATATTTTTCATTTTTTGCTATTTTATTTTATTATCATTACCGTATTTCGGAAGTGGCCGGACTGGCGAAATTTATTTATTGTTTCGGTTTCAGCCGCCGCCTTGATAAGTCTTTACGCGCTGATAAATAATGTGAGCATGAGCACTATCGGCAATACCGCTTATGTGAGCGGTTATCTGATTTTTAACATCTATTTTTCCTTTATATTGTTTTTTCGGGGAAAAAACTGGCTGATAAAATCTATCTATCCGGTGTTGGCCTTAATAATGCTTCTGGCTTTTAGAAAAGCCGACACCTCCGGCGCTTATGTCGGTCTGGCTGCCAGCATTCTAGTCTTACTGTCCTTATACTTGATTCTGCATAAAAATAAAAAAATCAGAATTTACAGCTCGGCTTTTTTATTGATTTTAGTTTTTTCAGTTTCATTTATTTTTTTAAATAAAGAAAGCGCCTTGGTGCAGGGCAATAATTTTTTGAAAAATACTACCAGGGAAATTTCCTTAAACAAAAATACTTTCCAGACCCGCCTTATTTCCTGGCGCGCCGCATTAAAAGATTTTAAAAATCATCCTATTTTAGGCACGGGTCATGGAAATTATGCCATTACCTTTGATAAATATTTTGAGCCGAAATTTTATACCTTTACCAGTTCAGAAACCTATTTTGATAGAGCGCATAATAATATTATAGATATTGCTTCCACCACCGGCGCTGTCGGCCTTTTAACTTATCTGTCAATTTTTATGGCCGTTGGCTATTATTTAATTTTGGGGTATAGGCAAGATAAAATAAATATTAATGAATTCGTATTAATTTCTGCTTTAATAACCGCTTATTTTATCCAAAATTTAGCGGTTTTTGATTCCTTGGTTACTTATTTGTCTTTGATGGTAGTGTTGGGATTTGTTTATTGGCTAACCAATAAAAATGAAATAGAAGAAATAGAAGAGGAGCATGACCAGCCATTAAACAACCAGGAGATTTATACTTTTGCTGTTGTCGGATTAATAGTGTTATCCATACTTTACCAATATAATATAAAGCCGTTAAAAATGCTTATCGGCACGATTAAGGCGCAAATAGTTTTAGCCCAGCCAGGAGGGGATATTATTAGTGTCGTAGATATCCATAAAAAGGCCTTAAGCTATAATACGGTTTTGGACCGCGACAGCCGGACTGTTTTAATCCGTTTAATTTCAGGAAATATTAATTCATTAAAAAATATTGGCAGCCAACCAGCCAAAGAAATATTAGATTACGCCATTTCTCTGGCCAGCGCCAATGTTGATTATAACAAAGAAGACAGCTTAAACCAGCTGATGCTGGCCCAAGCTTATGATACGGCCGCCAGATTCAGCGCGGACGGCAATCAGGATACATTTTATCATTATGCCGATCGGGCTTTGGAGGCGGTTAACGAATCAATCGCCGCCAGTCCGGGCAGAGTGACAGTTTATTTTTCCAAAGCGCAGATATTTATGACCAGGGGAGAAGCGGATAAGGCCATTGATACCTTAAAATACGCGGTAAGCTTGAATGAGGACTATGTTGACAGCCATTGTAATTTAAGCAGATTTCTTCTTTCCCTGGGACGGGAAGAAGAGGGTTTTCAAGCAATGGATAAATGCATTGATAAAGGCGGAACCGGCAATTTATATCCGGCGCAATATGTAAAATTATTAATCAACCATTATGCTGAATTAGAAAGTAAAGCCAATATTGCGAGAGTAATAAAACTTTATGAGCTATTAGCTAATAATTTAGAGCCGAATGATGCGAAAATATGGGTTAATTTGGCCAGTTTATACGCCCGGGAAGGAAATAAAGATAAAGCCATAGACGCGGCCCGAAAAGCCATTGAATATGATCCGAGCATAAAAGACGCGGCCGAGGATTTTATAAAAAAATTAGAAGAGTTATAAAATTTTTTTATTATCTTTATATCATCGTCATCCTGAGGGGAGTGAAACGATCAAAGCCTGACTGCTCGCCTCGCTAAAGCTATGGCGAAGCGGGCCGGCAGGCAGGGATCCCGTGGTTTTATGCAATGTTCAATGAATTATTCTATCCCCGGGATTCTTCCCCTTCGGCGCGGCTCAGGGTCAGAATGACGAAGGGGTTAAAATTTATTTGTTATAAATTTTCAGATATTTTTTAAAAGTTTCTTCCAGGAGAAACTTTTTTGATTGATTAAGATTCTTTTCGCCCAAAGAAAGAGATAAATTTTTATCCGTGGCTAATTTTTTAAATTTGGTTAAAAATTCTTTTTTATTATTAAATTCATAAAGCTGATTCGGTGAATTGTCTAAAATTTCCGCGTTGCCGCCGACAGAGGAAGCCAGTATGGGCGTGCCGGCGAATAAGGATTCAATCAAAGTTATAGACAGGCCTTCATATCTTGAAGGCAGAACGAATAAATCAAAGCCCTTTAGATATTGGCAGGCGTTGTTGATTTCTCCCAATAAAAATATTTTATCGGCCAATTTAAGATTGTTTATCATATTTTCAAATTTTTTTCTTTTTTCCCCCGCGCCGATAATCAGCAAAGCCGCCTCGGGTTTTATCTTTAATATTTCCGGAAAAATATCAATTATAAATTCATAATTTTTGGCCATTACCAGCCGGCCGATAGAGCCGATAAGATATTTATTTTGTATATTTATTTTAAATTTTTTTTCAAAATAATTTTTAGCATGGCCGGCGGAAAGAAAATTAAGATTTCGGGGTTCAAGGCCGTTAAAAATTATTTTTCCCCCTTTAACAAGTTTAATTTTTTGTGCTTGGGCTAAATTTTTTCGGCTGATGAAAATCGGTTTGTCAACATAAAGAAGAAGAATTTTAAAAAATAATAGATAAATTATTTTTATTATTTTAGGCGCCTGGTAATTTTCATCCAAAACGGATAAGCCGTGGAAAGTAAAAATCGTGGTTATATTTTTATTTGCCAGTTTGGCGCCGATTGCCCCCAAGAGGGCATTGGCGCTGTTAAAATGGACCGCGCTAAAATTATTATTTTTAAGATAATTTTTTAATTCAAAAATAAAAAATAGATTAGCTAAAGGATTATGGGTTCTTTTCAGCCATTTGAAATTAAAATATGGAATTGCCGCCGATTTTAATTCATTTTTAAGATAATCTCCGCAGCCATATCCGACAAGGGCTTCTATTTTACATTCTTTTAATTTTTTTGCTAAATTAAGCACAAAATTTTGCGCTCCGCCGATTTCTCCCTTGGTTATTACTATAAGAATTTTTGGCATAAAAAATTTATAAATTATAAGTTGACTTTTACTGTATTTTATTTAATAATAACTTATATAAGCATTAAATTCAAGGTGCAGACAAAACTAAGTAATACTTAGTTTTTTACTATTAAATCAAGGGTATTCCTTGCAAGGAAGAGTTTGAGAAACCATTGGTTTTTCAAAATAATTAACTGCCTTGAGGATACCTCGCAGTTCTGTTGCGGGGTAATTCATTAAAATAAAAATGATAAAAAAAAATAAAAAAATTGGTTTTATCGGCCAAGGCTGGATCGGCAAGAATTACGCGGATGATTTTGAAACCAGGGGATATAGCGTGGTTCGCTATGGATTGGAAGAGCCGCATATAAATAATGGAGATAAAATTAAGGAATGCGATATAGTGTTTATTGCGGTTCCCACTCCAACAACCACAAAAGGTTTTGATGATAGTATTTTGAGAAGCGCTATAAAAAAAGTAGGAATTAAAAAAACAGCTGTAATTAAGTCAACAATTTTACCCGGAACAACTGAAAAAATTCAAGAAGAAAATCCTGATATTTATGTACTGCATTCTCCGGAATTTTTAACCGAAGCTACCGCCGCTTATGATGCGGCTCATCCGAATAGAAATATTATCGGCGTTCCCATAGATAATGAAGAATATAGAATAAAGGCAGAAGAAGTTTTAAGCGTTCTTCCTCAAGCAAAATATGCAAAAATTTGCAAATCAGAGGAAGCGGAGCTGATAAAATACGCCGGCAATAATTGGTTTTATTTCAAAGTGATATATATTAATATGCTTTATGATTTGTCTCAGAAAATGGGATGCCGGTGGGAAGTGATACGGGATGCTATGGCCGGAGATCCGCGCATCGGTTCCAGCCATATGAATCCGGTCCATGAATCCGGTAAAAGCGGAGGCGAAGCCGGACGGAAGCTGCCTTTTTACGAGTTTCATTTAGAGCCGGTCCACAAAACCGGCCGAGGCGCCGGCGGCCATTGTTTTATAAAGGATTTCGCCGCTTTCCATAAATTATACGAAGAAATGGTGGGCGACGAGAGAGGAATAAAATTATTAGATTCTATGCGCGATAAAAATATTGATTTATTGGTAAATTCCGGAAAAGATTTGGATTTATTAAAAGGGGTGTATGGCGAGGAAGTTTTTTCTTCTACCGAGCTTTAGCTCATGGTTTCAGACTGTCCGAAAACTATTTTTTTTGTCATTCCCGACTCGATCGGGAATCCAGAAAGGTTTAATATCAGACAAATTATGGATTTCCGCTTTCACAGGAATGACAGTAAAGTGTAGTTTTCGGACAGTCTGGAATATATATATGCAAAAGCATTATAAGCATCTAAAAGAAGATAGTCCTTATTGGCCGGATAATTCAATCTATTTTTTAATAGATTCTACCTTTATTCATTTCCCTTATTTCCGGATAGATGAGCAAAAAACAATAGTATTAAATCAAATAAAAAAAATAAAAACGCAGTTAGGAATTCCCATATCCGATTATTGCATATTAACAAACCATTATCATATAAAATTTTATTTAAAAAATGGTTTGGATTTAAAAAGAGTGAAATAATTATTGCGCGGAGGTATTTCTTTTGAATACAGGAAAAGATTTAAATTGCCATATAAAGAAATATGGCAGACTAGAAAAATAATAAGGATTACTTCTGAAAGAATGAATTTTAAAGTTTCAGGATACATTATTGGAAATTTATTAAAACATAAGGAAGTAAGTACTTTAAAAGAGTTGAAAGAAAGTGAATTTTCCGATTATTGGTATATGGCTGATAAATATGGGAGATGATATTGCCCAAGAGCTAGTGTATAATGTGATAGATGTTGGTGAAGATATTTGGGGAGCGGTTGATTTAAGACAATTAAATCAAAGTATTTCTCGTAGCTCTGCTCCGGGGTATTCCTTGCAAGGAAGAGTTTGAGAAACCATTGGTTTTTCAAAATAATTAACTACCTTGAGGATACCTCGTAGCTCTGTTGCGGGGTAATCCATTGAGATAAATTATATGCCGGCAGGTTAAAACCTGCTAACCCTGAGCTAAAGCTCGGTAGATAAATATATGGCAAAATGTTTAGTGACCGGTGGAGCCGGGTTTATCGGCTCCAATTTAACCGACGTTTTAATAGAGCGCGGAGATAAAGTTATTATTATTGATAATTTGTCCACCGGTAAAAAAGAAAATTTAAATTCTCAAGCAAGATTTTATGAAAAAGATTTAAGAAATTTAGAAGATATCAAACCGTTATTCAAAGGAGTTGATTATGTTTTTCACGAAGCGGCCTTGGCGCGCGTCCAGCCGTCAATTATAGATCCGGTTAATTATAATGACCACAATGTCAACGGCACTTTAAACGTATTAGTCGCCGCTAAAGACGCGGGCGTAAAAAAGGTGGTTTATGCCGCTTCCTCTTCCGCTTACGGCGATCAGAAAAAAATGCCTTTAACCGAGGATATGCCGGCCAATCCCATCAGCCCTTATGGACTGCAAAAATATATAGGCGAGGAGTATTGCCGTTTGTTCAGTTATGTTTATAAGCTGCCGACTGTTTGTTTGCGGTATTTTAATGTATTCGGGCCCCATATGGTCAAAGAGGGAGCTTATGCTTCGGTAGTGGCTATATTTTCCAGCCAGCGTAAAAATAACCAGTCATTAACAATAGTCGGTGACGGGGAGCAATTGCGCACTTATACTTTTGTTAAAGATATTGCGCGGGCAAATATACTGGCCGCGGAAAGTGGAATAGCGGATGGCCGGCCGATTAATACCGGCCAAAGCAATGAATACAGCGTTAACGACATAGCCAAAATGATCGGCGGTCCGGCCGTTAATATAGAACTGCGCATTGAGCCGCGCCGGAATTTATGCTCTAACGCTTTAGCTAAAAAATTATTAGGATGGGAACCGAAAGTCAAACTGCATGAGTGGATAGGAGAATATAAAAAAGAAATAGGAATAAATTAGTTAGAAGTCAGCAGTCAATAATAAGGTCCTTAAAGTTAAATTTTTAAAGTTATAAATGACTTTATGATTAAAAAAATACTTATTTTTTCAACCGCCTATCTGCCTTTAATCGGCGGAGCGGAAGTGGCTATAAAAGAGATTACTGACCGGATGGGAAATGAAGATTTTTCCGCCAGAGGCGGACCAGCGTTCATCTGGGATATGATAACGGCCAGAATTAAAAGAGATCTTCCGAAATTTGAACGTTTGGGCAATATTAATGTCTATAGAATCGGGCTTGGCTTAGGGGCGCTTGATAAAATAATTTTAGCAATGTTCGGAGCGTTTAAAGCCAGGCGGTTGGATAAAAAAAACAATTATGATGCTATCTGGTCCATAATGGCCAGCCAGGCGAGCATAGGGGCCGCGTTTTTTAAGATATTCAATAAAAATAAAAAGCTTATTCTTACGCTCCAGGAAGGAGACGAGGAGGAACATTTGGCGAGATATGTATTTAATATTAAATTTTTATACAAATTATTAGTCAGGCCTTGGCATAGATTGGTTTTTAAAAAGGCGGATAAGGTAACAGCGATTAGTAACTATTTAAAAGAGCGGGCGATAAAAAATGGCGTGAAAGCGCCGGTTGAGATTATTCCCAACGGAGTTGATATTAGGAATTATGAATTAAGAATTATGAATCATGAATTAAATAGATTAAAAAATAAATTAGGGATTAAAAAAAATGATAAAATATTAATAACTACCGGCCGGTTGGTTAAAAAAAATGCGGTTGATGATATTATCAGATCTCTTACATGTTTGGATAGAAATATTAAATTTATAAGCTTGGGAGCAGGTCCGGATTTTGATAAATTAAAAAATTTAGCCAAAGAAACAGGAGTGGATAAAAGAGTATTGTTTTTACCTCTGGTTGAGAATAAAGATGTAATAAAATATTTAAAAATAGCTGATATATTCATTCGGCCGTCTCTTTCCGAGGGGCTGGGGAATTCATTTTTAGAAGCGATGGCGGCCGGAATTCCGGTAATCGGTACGCCTGTCGGCGGCATACCTGATTTTTTAATTAATAATGAAACAGGTTTTTTTTGCGAAGTGCAGAATCCAAAAAGCATTGCTGAAAAAGTGAATTATATTTTAGACGAAAAGAATAAAGAAGCGGTATTAAAAGTAAAAGAAAATGCCTGCCGGCTGGTTGCGGAAAAATACAATTGGGATAAGATTGCGGAAAAAATGAAAAATATTTTTAATATTTTATAAAACTTGTCATTTGCAATGGCAAGTTATAAATTTATGGATAAAAAAACTAAAATTATTATCGCGGTTCTAATTATTATTTTAGCCGCGGCTTCCAGATTGGTTAAACACCCTTTTAATTTTACGCCAGTCGTGGCTATGTCTATTTTTGCCGGCTGTTATTTGGAAAAGAAATGGGCTGTGATATTACCTATCGTCTCAATGCTGGTCAGTGATTATTTCATCGGCTTTTACGATTGGCAGGTAATGGCTTCCGTTTATATTAGCATATCTTTGGCTTTTCTTATCGGCTGGTTTTTGCAAAAAAGAAAAAATTGGAAAAGTATCGTTTTGGCATCTTTAGCCGCCTCTTTGATTTTTTTTATTGTAACCAATTTCGCGGTCTGGGTTTTTTTTAAATGGTATCCGCATACTTGGGCGGGCCTGATTGATTGTTTTATTTTAGCCCTGCCTTTTTACAGAAATACTTTAGCCGGAGATTTATTTTATACCGGAGTATTTTTCGGCATATATGAGATTATTTTATTATGGAGAGAGAAACGAATAACGGAATTAGTCAGAAATTAATAAATACCTTATAAGAAAAGTATAATAAATTATTATGTTAAAATTTTTATTTAGGCAAATTTATAATAATAAACGGATAATAAAATATTTAATATCCGGCGGCACAGCGGCATTTGTTGATATTGTATTATTATATATTTTTACTGATTTTTTTGGTTTATGGTATTTATTATCAGCTATAATATCTTTTTTAATTGCTTATTTTGTCAGTTTTTATCTGCAGAAATTTTGGACTTTTAGGGATAATACTCTTCATAATATCCGCCGGCAGATGATTATTTACTTTATTGTCGGAGTAACCAATTTAGGAATAAATACCGCCGGCATGTATTTATTGGTTGACAAGTTTAAACGGCATTATTTAATCGCGCAGATAATAATGGGCGCTTTAATCAGTTTTAGCAGTTATTTAATTTACAGATTTTTTATATTTTCTAAAAAAGATAATTCAATAAATAAAAAATATAATAAAAATTCAATGGAAGATGATAAAGAAAATAAAAGATTAAAAGTGTTAATCGCCACCGGCATCTATCCGCCTGATATCGGCGGACCGGCGACTATAATTAAATCTTTAGTAAAATCTTTGAAAGAAAATAATATAAAAATAAAAATTATCAGTTATGGTGATAATATTAATTTAGAGAATAAAAAAATAAAATTTTATGATAAAGAATTATATTTAGTGGATAGAAAGAAAATAACCAGGCATATTAAATATTTTTTAGCAATGTATAAGCTGGCACAATGGTCTCAAGTTATTTATGTTACAGATATTTACAGCGTTGGTTATTTTGCTTATCTTTTGCATAAAATTATGGGTAAAAAATATATTGTTCGCTTCGCCGGCGATAGCGCTTGGGAAACTTCGGCCGCTAACGGCTGGATTAATGATTATATTATTGATTTTCAAAATAAAAAATATAATAATAAAATTGAAAAATTAAAAACTAAAAGGAAGAAGATATTAATAAATGCTGATAAAATAATCGCAGTTAGCAAATTTATGTCAAAAATAGCTTTAATAATTGGAGTAAAAAAAGAAAATATTGAAGTTATTTATAATTCAGTAGATTTTAATGATTTAGTGGACATAAAAGAAAAGGAAGTGGAAGAGATTAGAAAAAAATATGGTTTAGGCGCAAAAATTATAATTACTTCTTGCCGCTTAACTCCTTGGAAAGGCGTGGATGAAATTATTAAAATATTGCCTGATTTAATTACAAAAATTGGACGGTTAAGTTTTATAATTATCGGCAATGGCCGGGAATTGGACAAGCTAAAAAAATTATCCGAAAAATTGAATATTAGGGACAATGTATTTTTCTTAGGCAGATTAAAGCACGAAGAAACTTTAAAGTATATAAAAGCCGCTGATTTGTATATTTTAAATTCAAATTATGAAGGATTATCGCACGCCCTTCTTGACGCCATGTATATGAAAACTCCAATTTTATCGACAAAAGTCGGCGGCAATACGGAATTAATCCAAAGCGGAAAAGAAGGAATTTTAGTGGAATATAATAATAAAGAAGAGCTCTTAAACTCTTGCTTTAGTATTTTAAATAACTATAATCTAGCTCAAGAATTCACAAATAATGCGAAAAGAAAATTAATAAATTTTAACTGGAATAATACTGTAGATAGAACAGTAAAATTATTATTTGAATATGCCTAAAGTTTTATTAATAAATCCTCCTTTTAACATAACCAAAGAAAATTATGAAAGTTAAATTTCTGTCGGTCTTTTAAGTATCGCCACCTATTTAGATAGCATTGGCATTGACGTGGAGATAGTTGACGGCGTGCGGCAGAAAAATTATTTTGTCTTAGTAAAAGAAAAAATTGTAAGTTGCAAATTCGTCTGTCTTTCAGTTATGACCATGCAGATTTCCCGCGCTTTTGAGATTTGCCGCTTAATCAGAGAATTAAATCCCGAATGTAAAATTATTTGGGGAGGATCTCACCCCACTTTCTTCATCAAAGAAACCGCGATTATCCTTTAGTTGATATCGTCTGCTACGGCGAAGGCGAAATAACTACGCGGGAAATTGTTGAAGGAAAAAATTTATCGGAGATAAACGGAATCGCGTACAAAAAGGACGGAGAAGTAATAGTAAATCCTCCAAGAGAGCTTCACGATCCGGCGAAAATGCCCCTCTTTAAATGGGAGCTGGTGCTAAAAGAAATTTTGCATAATTTATATTTAATCCCCTCGTTGACTTCCCGCGGCTGTCCGCACCGATGCACCTTTTGCATTAACGCTATTTTAAAAAATAAATGGCGGGCTCGGACGGCCGAGCAGGTTTTAAATGATTTGGAAATTATAAAAAGCAAAGAATATTTTCAAAATAAAAAATTGCGTTTTTGGGATGAAAATTTTTTCGTTGATATTAACAGGGCGAAAGAAATAATTAACGGCATGATAGAGAGAAATTTAATAATGCCGTGGGAAACAACGATTAGAGCAGATTACGTAAAAGAGGGAAGGGTTGATGACGAATTGATGGCGAAATTAAAAAAATCCGGCTGCAACCTTCTTTCATTCGGCGCGGAGTTCGGTAGCCCTGTGATTTTAAAAAAAATCAATAAGGATATTGCTCCGGAAGATATTTTAAATTCCGCTAAAATGTGCTTAAGGCATGATATTATTCCCCAATATTCATTTATGATAGGCCTTCCCGGAGAGACAAAAAAAGATATGATGATTCGCTTAATTGATAAATTAATAAAATTAAGCCCCAAGGTGCAAATTTTGGGTCCGCAGGCGTTCCGGCCTTATCCGGGTTCAACCCTTTATGAAGAATGCAAGTCAGCCGGCTGGAAAGAGCCGGAATCGCTTGAAGAATGGAAAGAATATTCGGAAAATTAATTAAGCTATCTGGATATTAAAAATTTTCTTTGGGTTAAAGACAAAAATTTCGTTGAATCAATG
>PETS01000035.1 GCA_002781265.1 Candidatus Falkowbacteria bacterium CG02_land_8_20_14_3_00_36_14
TGACGCCTCAAGAAAAAATAGCGTCTACATTATTTTTATCTTTAAATAATATTAATTATCCACAGAAGGTAGCTTTGACTCTGCAACAGTACATTATTGACATTAATTGTTTAATATGATAGCATATTATATTGTGTTGTATTTTAAATAATACTTATGCTATTGCTTGCTACCAGGTATAATTTTATAAATGGGATATCCTCCTTTTCTGTTTATATAAATTATTACTTTTAGTGGCAAGCAATAATATAAGTATTATTTTGTTTCGTTATTTCAAAAAGTTGTGTCGGGATGTGGCGCAGTTTGATAGCGCACCTGCCTTGGATGCAGGGGGTCGGAGTTTCAAATCCTCCCGCCCCGCCTACCCCATTATAAAAGTCTTTATTTCATAAAACAAAGACTTTTTTTATTATATCCGAAATAATATTATTAATTATTTTTAGCTCTTCGGAGTTGAATTTTTGCAGTACGAATTTTTCTGCCGGAATTTTATTTGCCGGTTCAGTTTTGATGCCGATTCTAATCCGTTTGAATTTTTTAGTTTTTAAATGGCTGATTATGGATTCCACTCCTTTGTGGCCGGCGCTTCTAGAATCAATGGAAATTTTAAAACTGCCCAAATTCAAGTCCAGGTCATCATGGATAATTGTTAATGCCTCTAATAAATCGCTATCCTTGATTTTTAAAAATCCTAATTTTTTCGGCAAAAGATTATAATAAGACAAAACCGCTTGCAGGCAACGACCGGAATCGTTCATATAAGTAAGCGGTTTTATTAAAATAATATCTTTATTTTTAGCTATTAAGGAATTTATTTTTTTATTTTTTTCCCAGCTTAAACCAAGCCGATCCGCTAAAGCGTCAATTGCCCTAAAGCCGGCATTATGGCGCGTATTATTGTATTTTTCTCCGGGATTTCCCAGCCCGGCTATAATTTTAACCATAAATTTTTATTTCTCCCGGCCATGCACTTTCGTATTTTTCGTGACTCTAATGGTAACCGGAGTGCCAATAAAGCCGAATTTTTTCCGCAAGCGGTTTTCAATAAATCTTATATAAGAAAAATGGATATTGTCTTTTGCGCCGATCCGCAGTTCAAATTCGGGCGGATTAGATCTGGTTTGCTTTAGATAATAAATATATGGATGTTTTACTCCTTTGCCCTTAACCGGTCTATGTATTTTTACGGCCTGATTTAAAAATTTACTTAATTGATTATCCGTAATTTCTTTCTGCCGGCTGTCCTTTATTTCCATAACAATTTCCATTATTTTGTTTATTTTAGCTCCGGTCAGAGAGGAAATGAACTGGATCGGCACCCAGCGGATAAAAGGCAGCTTGCCATAAATAATATCTTTAAATTTTTTAGTATCTTTGGCATTAATCAGGTCCCATTTATTAGCAATAATAATCAAACTTTTTTTTCTATTTATAATTTCTTCAATAATTTTAGAATCCTGGTGGGTGATTGTTTGGCTGATATCCAGAATAAAGAGGGCAATATCAGCTTTATTCAATGACAGCAAGGATTTATTAATCCCTTCTTTTATTAAATGCAGATGGCTGGTTGTTTTGGTTCTTATTTTTTTTCCTTCTTTGCTGATGCCGGCGGTATCAATAAATTTTATGGGATGGCCCAGGTAAGAAATAAGAGTATCCTGCGGTTCGCGGGTGGTATGGGGCTCTTTGCTGACAATTACTCGTTCATAGCCCAGGATTTTATTAAATAAACTGGATTTGCCCACATTAGGTCTTCCTAATAAACAAACATTAATTGGTTTTTCTCCGGCGGCTTCTTCCTTGGGCAAGCTTTTACTTTTCCGGCTTTTGGTTTCAGCAATTTTTTTAATAATAATATCTAATAAATCGCCAGTGCCCGAACCGGTAACAGCTGATACCGGAATCGGGTCGCCCAGGGATAATTTATAGAATTCGGCGATTTTTTCCCTTTGTTTCATGCTGTCAGCTTTATTGGCTACTAAAATAAATTTTTTTTTGTTGGTTATTTTTTTTAAAATTAAAGACATTTGCTTATCCATCGGCAACAAGCCGGCCTTGGTATCCACTAAAAATAAAATTAAATCAGCTCGCGTCAAAAAATCGCGAGCTTGTTTTTGCACCTGAGCGTCTATATTATTGATATTATCAGCCGTAATTTTTTTACCGATCAAATAGGGCAAGTTTATAATGCCGCCGGTATCAATTAATGTAAAAGCCCGTCCGCACCATTCAACTTCGCCTATATTGCTGTCGCGGGTAGTGCCCTCTATTTTTGATACCAGAGCTTTATTTTTTTCGGTTAAACAATTAAATAAAGTGGATTTGCCGACATTAGTCCGGCCAAAAATAATCACGGTTGGCAAATTTTCTTTATAATTCATAATAATTAAACAACAAGTCTATTTAATAATATTTTCCGTTCCTGATTCAGTAACATCAGCGTCCTGTCCTATTACTAAAATAAAATCCGGCTGGACGGGATTTTTTTCTTTAGCCAATTCCGCTGATAAATCTTCAATCAGCCATTCCGGCATGCCTAAATAAACATCGGCGTTCATTTTATTTTTTAAGACAGTCAGCGATTTCATTTTAGCCCCATAGGTTAAATCGTAAATGACGGATTTTTGGAAATTTTGATTCTTGCTATTGCCGATGCGGGCGATGTTAAAGCCGTATTTTTCCAAATCCAAAGCTATTTTACTGGCCAGACCGTTTATCCAGGTGCCGTTTCTTACTTCCACCGTAGTTTCTTCTTGGGTTACTTCGGATTTATATTCTGGCGGCGCATCGGCAAACAGGTTGTTGACTAAATACTGGATTTCCGTAAAATCGCCGCTACGGGGAGTTAAAATATAGGCCCCATCTTCGGCAATCATATCAGTGAGCAGGCCATTGGGGCTATTGTCCAATACTCTGTTAATAATATCATCTGACTTCACGCCATTAAACAAGTCCCATATTTTTACCATTTCCCATATGTTAAAATTAGTGCTGAGATGCTTTTCCAGATTATCAATTATACTGGAGATCATTTTTGGCTTAAGCAGAATTTTTAAAGAAAAAATTTTATCTTTAGTAGCTTCAATAATTTTTTGTTGCCGTCGGGCTCGGGCAAAATCAGAGCCTTCTCCGCCTTTAGCATGGCGGGAGCGGGCATATTTTAAAGCCGCGGCTCCATCCATATTATGCCAGCCCTGGGCGATATGTAAATATTCATATCTGTTTTCGTATACGGGATCATCTTCTTTGCCGTCCAGAGGGTAGCTATAATCATCTAAAGTGTTGTCAACATATACTTTTATTCCTCCCAAATCATCAATAATTTTTTCAAAACCGGCAAAATCAACTCTGACAAAATAATCAATTGGCATATTTAAGGTATCGCTGATGGTTTGGCTGACAGCGAGCCCGCCGCTTCCCGAAACTGTCGCTTCCGCAAAGGCATTAATGTTATTTATTTTTCTCCAGCCCACGTTTTCCACCGGCACGGCTAAATCGCGCGGAATGGAAAGCATGGATATTTTTTTACTTGATGGCTTCAAGCTGACCAATATTATAGTATCTGTTAAATTTCCGCCTTCATGGTTTATTCCGCCCATGCCTAATAGTAAAATATTTATACTATCCATTTCTTCGCCTTTTAATTTATTATCAGCGCTATCCACCAGATGTTTTAGTTGGCTGATTATCGGCAGTCTTAATATCCAGGAAGTTGATTCCTGCCCCGGTATAATAATTTTCAAGCCAAAAAAAATAAATATAATAAAAACAAATATAAAGGAATAAAAAAATATTTTTATAATTTTTTTTATTTTATTTGGCTTAATTGTATTTTTTACATCGGCAGTATTTTCTGCTTGTTCTTTAAGGTCAATTTTTAAATTTTTGTTATTAAACATAAAATAATTTCGTAAAATTCAACAAGTTCTATAAGCTATCGGCATAATCTATTAAATTATTTATTTTTTTAATAAATTACTGATGTTTATAAATTTAATTATACAGATATTTTATTATTTTGACAACCATTTGATTTTTTTTATAATTAGTGTTATAGTGCCGATATAACGGAATACAAATATTAGCTATATTACTTTTTTTTGATAACCTTATTTTATTTTTTTAAATAAGGAATTATTAGACTTGTTGCTTAATAATCTTTCTGCTGCAATTTTAAATTTCAGTTGCAAAATTATAAAAGCTCCTCTGCTTATATTAGCATATAAACATCGTCGCTTTTTTAATTTTTCGCTTAACCTGCCTGCCGGCGGGCAAGAATTTCTTCATCTCGCCACGAAATCTTATTAAGCAACAAGTCTATTAATTTAATTATTAAATCAAAGTATTCCTCGGAGCTCTGCTCCGGGGTATTCCTTACAAGGAAGAGTTTGAGAAACCATTGGTTTTTCAAAATAATTAACTACCTTGATGATACCTCGCAACTCTGCTACGGGGTAATTCATTTTATAACAAAAGATGAAAAATTTTTTTAGATTTGTTTTTGAACTAATTAAAATTGTGGTTATTTCTTTGGTTATCATATTTCCGATAAGGTATTTTTTAATTCAGCCATTTTATGTTAAAGGAGCGTCAATGGAGCCGAATTTTTTTGAAAATGAATATTTAATTATTGATGAAATTACTTACCGATTTTCAGAGCCGAAAAGGGGAGATATAGTTGTTTTCCGCTATCCCAATGATCCCCAGGAATATTTCATTAAAAGAATAATCGGCTTACCGGGAGAAACTATTGACTTTGAAAATGGTAATATTTATATTAAAAGCGGCAATAATTCTGGAGATGAATCAATTAAAGAGCCTTATTTATCCGAGGGAATAAAAACATATCCTCTGCGAGAAAGCAGTTATAATCTTAGCCAAGATGAATATTTTGTTTTAGGCGATAATCGAAACGTTTCCAAAGATTCCCGCACCTTCGGGCCGGTTAACAAAAGTTTTTTAATCGGCCGGGTTCTTTTGCGCGGCTGGCCATTTAACAGATTCGGGCTTTTAGTCAGGCAAGATTACCAATATTAATAAATTGACTGAGGAAAATATTTATGTTTAAAAATATTAAAAAAAATAAAGATAAAAAATTTCATGATATTAACAGAAAGCGTCGAGGCTTTAAGAGAATCAGGGGCATGAAGGATATTTTGTTTGATGAATATAGGTATTGGGATTTAGTAGTCAATAAAGCCGGCAATTTGGCCAAGACCTATAGCTTCAAGCAGATTAGTACGCCCTTGCTGGAAAATTTAGAATTATATAAGCGTTCCAGCGGTAAAAGTTCCGATATAGTCAATAAGGAGATGTATTCTTTTATTGATAAGAATGGGGAAAAATTAGCTATCAGGCCCGAGGCTACGCCTGGTATGGCCAGGGCTTATATAGAACATGGCATGTTTAATCTGCCCCAGCCGATAAAAATGTTTTGGCTTGGCCCTCTTCTGCGCCATGAAAAACCACAATCCGGCCGTTTGCGCCAGCATACGCAGTTTGATTTGGAAATATTCGGTGAAGCTTCGCCGGTGGCGGATTTTATGCTGATTTTAATTGCCTTTAATTTTTTTCGCGAGCTGCAGATTAACGTGCATATTCAAATTAATAGTATTGGCTGCCGGGAATGCCGGAAAGAATACATCAGCCGTTTGCTTGAATTTTACCGGGAAAGAGGCAAGCGTTCCAAATTATGCCCTGATTGCAAGAAAAGAATAATTAAAAACCCTTTGCGGTTGTTGGACTGCAAAGAAGAAAAATGCATAGAGTTAAGAGCGGAAGCGCCTCAGATTGTCGATTTTTTATGCGATGAATGCCGTAATCACTTTATTAAGGTCTTGGAATATTTGGACGAGCTGGATATTCCTTATAATTTAAATTCATTTTTAGTTAGAGGGCTGGATTATTACACTAAAACTGTTTTTGAAATTTTGCCGGCGGAAGATGATTCATCCCGGCAGTCTTCCTTGGGCGGCGGCGGCCGTTTTGACGAGCTGGTTGAAAATTTAGGAGGAAGGCCGACCCCGGCTTGCGGTTTCGGCATAGGTTTGGAGAGGGTAATTTTAAAAATAAAAGAAAAAAATATACCTTTAAAAAGAGATGAAGAGAATTATGTTTTTATCGCCCAATTAGGCGATCAATCCAGGAGAAAAGCGATTGGCCTTTTTGAAGAATTGCGCCGCGGCGGCATCAATGTCAGGCAATCTTTCACTAAGGATAGCTTAAAAGCCCAATTGGAGGAAGCCAATCGCCTGGGCGCTAAATTTACCTTAATTTTGGGGCAGAAAGAAATGATAGATGGAACAATTTTAATCAGGGATATGGAGTCTGGCATTCAAGAAGTGATTGATTACAAAAAAATTAAAAATGAAATTGAAAAAAAATTAAATGGCATAACTAATCATTAGACCGGTTGTTTGATAATTTTTCAACTGAATTTTAGCAGTAGAAAAAAATATA